>JBJSYU010000368.1:0-2731 GCA_046089945.1 Candidatus Methylumidiphilus sp. | reverse complement strand
GGCCAACTCCTCGGCCGTGTTGCGGATTTCGTCAGTGGTGGTCGGCACGCAGGGCAGTTCGACCAGATCTTGGTAGTTCACGCCGGAAAACTGCGGCTGCTTGTCCGCGTGCTTGTCAAAATCCACATACAGCAGGCCGGTCAGCAGGCTCTGCGTCTCCAAGCGGGCGCGGAAGCCTTTTGCCACCAGGCTGTCGCGGGTTTGCTGCTGGTCTTCATGGCTGAATGTACCCGGCAACGGCTTACCGCCCGCCCCCAGAAAGCTGCGGCGGTCGATCTCCACCACCACCGGCTTGTACACCTTGCCGTTGCGGGCATCGACCTGCAAGGCGATGCTGACCACGGCGCCGATCTTCACGCCTTGCATTTTCACCGGCGCGCCGATGTCCAGGCCATTCAGCGAGGAGTCGAAAAACACCACATAGCGGGTTTTGTCTTGGTTGAAATACTGCCCGCCGCCAAACATCAGCAGGCCGATGACCAGCAGGGCCAGCGCCCCGACAGTGAAGCCGCCGATGGCGGCAGGGTTGATGGGCTTACTCATGGGCGTTGGGTTTCGGGGTTGGCATGGCCTTCGCCTCGGGTCAGAAATTGGATGATTTTCGCATCGTGCGATTCGGCCAGCAGGGTCTTCGGCGCGCCGGTCGCCAGCATGGTCTTGGTTTCGGGATCGAGGAACACTGAATTGTTGCTGATGGCGAAGATGCTGGCGAGTTCGTGGGTGACGACGACGATGGTCGTGCCCAAGGTGTCGCGCAGGCTGATGATGAGGTCGTCGAGCAGGCGGGCGCTGACCGGGTCCAGCCCGGCCGACGGCTCGTCAAAAAACAGGATGTCCGGGTCCATCGCCATCGCCCGCGCCAGCCCGGCGCGTTTTTGCATGCCGCCGGAAATCTCCGAAGGGTAATAATCCTCAAAGCCGGCCAAGCCGACCAAGGCCAATTTATACGAGGCGATGTCGCGGATTTCGGCCTGGCTCAAACGGGTGAACTCGCCCATCGGCAGGCCGATGTTTTCCGCCAAAGTCAGCGAACTGAACAAGGCCGAGCTTTGGTACAACACGCCAATGCGCCGCATGATGCGGACGCGCTCGGCCTCCTCGGCCTGCCAAAAGCTCTCCGTCCCGTACAGCACTTCGCCTGTGGCCGGCTTTTGCAAGCCGATCAAATGTTTCAGCAAGGTGCTTTTGCCGCAGCCCGACCCGCCCATGATGATGAACACATCGCCCTGATTGATGACAAAGTTCAGGTCGCGTTGGATCACGAAATCGCCATAGGCCATGGTCAAGTTGCTGACGGTGATGTGCGGGTTTGCCATCGCGCCGCCTTAAATGCCGAGCCGGTTGCAGACTAAGGTAATCAGCGAGTCGGCGAGGACGATGTAGACGATGCTGTTGACTACCGCCGAAGTCGCCGCCTCGCCCACCGCCGCCGCGCTGCGCCCGCACTGCATGCCGCGCATGCAGCCGGCCGTGGCGATCAGCACGGCAAACACCGCGCCCTTCCCCAGGCCAATCATGAAATCCGGCAAATGCACCGCCCGCCGCGTCTCGTTGTAATACTGCAACAGCGACACGTCGAAGGCGCTCACCGTCACCAACGCGCCGCCGATGATGCCCATCAAGTCGGCATACAGGCTTAGCAACGGCATCATCAGCAGCAGAGCCAACATGCGCGGCAGCACCAAAAACTCCATCGGCGAAATGCCCATGGTCTTCAGCGCGTCGATTTCGCTGTTGACGTTCATCGTCCCCAACTGCGCCGCATACGCCGCCCCGGTGCGCCCGGACATAATCACCGCCGTCATCAACGCCCCCATCTCGCGCACCGTGCCAAGGCTGACCAAATCGGCGATGTAAATCTGCGCCCCGAACATCGACAACTGCACCGCGCCGACGAAGGCCAAAATCAGCCCGACCAGCAGGCTGATCAGCGACACAATCGGCAACGCGCCGGGGCCGGCCTCTTGGATGCACAGCACCAGATCGACCATGCGGAAACGCGCCTTGCCGCGCAGCAGGCTCAGGCCAGCCAGCAGGCTCTCGCCGATGAACACCAGCAAGCCTTTGGCGTCTTTCTGCGCCGCCAGCACCGCTTTGCCGACCCCTGCAAACCAAGTCGAGCGCTTGGCGCCGCGCCGGTCGCCGCCGCGCTCCGGCACCGCCCGCGCCAGCTTCAGCAAGCCTTGCACCCCCTCCGGCAGGCCAGCCACGTCCACGCTGATATTTTGCCGTTGGCAATGGTCGAGGATTTTCAACTGATACGTCGGCAGGCGGCTGTCCCATTCGGCCAGATTGTCCGCCCGCAGCACGACGCGGGCCGGGGCGGGCATGGCTTTGAGTTGCTCAATCAGCGCCACGGCCGGCTGGGCGAGCGCCGCCGCTTGCGACCAGTCGCCGGAAAAATTCAAGGTGGCGGTGTCGGCGGCGCGGGTGAGCGCGACTTCGCCTAGGCGAGGCGTGGGGCTGGCCGGCTCGCTCATGGCTGGCTTGCCGAAATGGACGGGGTTTGGATTGGGGTCATGGCGTGGGCGGTGTAAGAGATTGCGGGCATAGATTAGCAAGAAAGCCCTGGGGATTGTCATTTTTCAGCGGGGTTTTTAGCTCTGATTAACTCTTTGCCCCTCCCCCTCGCAGGGGGAGGGTTGGGGTGAGGGTCAAAAAATCCAATAGTTTGCCCCTCACCCTAACCCTCTGGGAACGTGCTCAGAGCCTCTTTAAGCGGGCGTTAAGG
>JBJSYU010000367.1:0-2896 GCA_046089945.1 Candidatus Methylumidiphilus sp. | reverse complement strand
TGCCTGCCGCCGACGCCGAGGAGGAGCGCCCCGCCAGCCTCATCGCCAAGGCCAAGCGCGCCTTGTCCATCCACTGGGGCCAGCGCCGCCAGTAGGCCGCCGACGCGGCGGCAGTAGGGGCGGCCGGCCGGTCGCCCCTACGGTCGGCCGTCCCCGCTCCGCCTGCCCACAAAAAGCCCATGTACGACCTCGACTATATTTTCACGGACTGCGGCTTCACCTGGGTTCCAGAGTATATCGACAGGCATCGGCTGTTCAATGTCTCCTACGAACTGGGCACTGGCGAAATCACCTTGTATGTCTTAGGCGGCAACAACACGTTCTTGTACAAAATCAGCCGGAAGGGCATTTTCAAGCAATATGACGCGCTGGCCTATGGCGCAGACCCGGCAAGGCTGGATAGTTTCCTAGGCGCACAATTTGATTGCCGCCAAATCGTGATAGATACTTTTACCGACAACATTTACTATGTCTATTTGGAAGACGCGACCGAAGCGCAATACCTAGGCTTTATCGAGCGTTTCCGCAGCCGATACGGCATCAGCGAATCCCAATTTTTGGCCACTGTGAACACCATCAACAAAACCCCCGCCTCCAATCTCCGCGACTGCTTCGCGCAAAAGTCGGTCGCCATGGTAAAAGTCCCCTTTGCGAGCAAGCATTGCAAACTCTACGCTAAGCCGTTCAAATCCGGCTCAGGCTATGAACTGAGCGGCCCGGCCGCCGATTTTCTGGCGCGGCTGCACGTCGGCGGCAAAGTCGGCTTGGCGGCGAACCTGCGCCACCTGTGGGTGTCCGCCGAAGTGTTTTCAGGCCGGGTTGTCGTGACGGCGCAACACCATGCGCTTGTCCACGGCCAGTGATGGCCGGCCGCCCCATTAATACCGCACCGCCCCCGCAATTGACCCCCCACGCGCAGCCACCCGCCGGCGAAGCCGCCGGCCCGTTTTCTGGCCCGCTAGACCCGGCCGCTTGGCGGCAATTGCAGGACGCGCCAGACTGCGAAGCCTACGCGCAAGCCTGGCTGCAACTGCAATGCGCGCAAATCGCCGAGGCCGCGCGGGCGGTCGTCGTGCTGGGGCCGACCGAACACGGGCCGTTCGCTCCGGTCGCATTCTGGCCTGCGGGCAAGGGCGGCAGCCTGGGGCTGACCACCGCCGCCGAACTGGCGCTGCACGAGCGCCGGGGCGTGCTGCGCGCCGCGACAGAAGACGCGCCCGGCTTTTGCCACATCGCCCATCCGCTGCTGATCGACGGCCAGCTCCACGGCGTCGTCGCCATCGAACTGGCCGTCCGCCCGGAAGCGGCGCTGCGCGGCGTGATGCGGCAATTGCAATGGGGCTCGGCGTGGCTGGAAGTCCGGCTGCGCCGCGCGGCCCAGCGCCCGGCCTCGGCGGGCGCGCGACGGCTTTCGGTGGTCTTAGGCTGGCTTTCGACCTGCATCGAAAGCGAGCGCTTCCAAGACGCCGCCACCGCGCTGGTGACCGAGATGGCCACCGCGCTGGGCTGCGAGCGCGTCAGCGCCGGGCTGCTGCAAGGCCGCAACATCCGCGTCCGCGCCCTGTCCCACAGCGCCCAGTTCCTCCACCAATCCAGCCTGGCCGACAGCATCGGCGCCGCCATGGACGAAGCCATGGAGCAGCGGGCGACGCTGGCCCATCCCCCGCCCGCCGGCGCGGCGCTGCGCCTGACCGAATGCCAGGCCAAGCTGTCCCGCCAGTTTGGCGGCGGCGCGGTGTTGACCGTCCCGATCAGCCGCAATGGCCGCGTGGTCGGGGCGCTGACACTGGAGCGCCCCGCCGACCGCCCGTTCGACGCGGAGACGGTGGAACTGTGCGAGGCGGCGGCGTCGCTGGCCGGGCCTATCCTCGCAGACAAATTCAACGAAGACCGCTGGCTGGCCGTGAAGGCTTGGCACGTCGGGCTGGGACACATGGGGCGGCTGTTCGGGCCGGGCCATCCGGGCCTGAAGCTCGCCGCCATATTGGCGGTGGCCTTGGCGCTGTTCCTCACGCTGTCCACCGGCGACTACCGCGTGACGGCGGACACCCGCGTCGAAGGCGAAATCCAGCGCGTGGTGGCCGCGCCCTTGGACGGCTACGTCATGGAGGCGCCCGCCCGCGCCGGCGACATCGTCCGCCAAGGCGCGCTGATGGCGCGGCTGGACGACCGCGACCTGCTGTTGCAGCGGGCGAAGTGGGCCAGCCAGCGCGAGCAATACCTGCGCCAGCACCGCGACGCGCTGGCCAAGTCCGACCGCGCCGAAGCCAGCGTGCTGGCGGCGCAAGTCGGCCAGGCGGAGGCGGAATTGGCGCTCGTTGACGAGCAGTTGGCGCGCAGCCGGGTGGCCGCGCCGTTTGACGGCGTGGTGGTCAGCGGCGACCTCAGCCAGTCGCTCGGCGCCCCCGTCGCGCGCGGCGACGTGCTGTTTGAAGTGGCCCCGTTGGACGCCTACCGCGTCATCTTGGAAGTGGACGAGGCGGACATGAAAGACCTGCGCGTCGGCCAGCGCGGCAAACTGGTGCTGACCGGCGAATCCTCCGCCGTGCTGCCGTTTGCCGTCGGCAAAATCACCGCCGTGTCCGAATCCCGCGAGGGGCGCAACTATTTCCGCGTCGAGGCCAAGCTCGACAGCGCCCCGGCCTTCCTGCGGCCGGGCATGAAAGGCGTCGGCAAAATCGACATCGGCGAGCGCAAGCGGCTTTGGATCTGGACGCACAAGCTCACCGACTGGCTGCGCCTGTGGCTGTGGTACTTCCAGCCATGAGCCGCTCCCTGCGCCATTGCCGATGAACGCGCAACGCTTGCACAGCCCCGGCGTGGCGCTGGGCCATTACCCGCAGCGCACGGCGCCCAAACCGGGCTGGGTGGAGCAGGCGCTGCACGGGCCGGCCGG
>JBJSYU010000366.1:0-2820 GCA_046089945.1 Candidatus Methylumidiphilus sp. | reverse complement strand
CCGGCAAGACCGCCATCGTCACCGGCGCGGCCGGCCTGCTTGGACGCCAACATTGCCGCGCCTTGGCCGAGGCCGGTGCGGCAGTGGTCGCGGCCGATTTGGATCAAGCCGCTTGCGCGGAACTGGCCGCAAGCCTGGGCGGTGCCGCGTTGGGTCTGCGCTTGGACGTGACCGACCCGGTTTCCGTCCGCGCCCTGGCTGACGCGGTGGTGGCGCTAAACGGCAGCATCGATGTGCTAGTCAACAATGCCGCCATCAACGACAAGTTTGAAGACCCGGCGGCAACGCTGGAAGCCTCGCGCTTTGAGAATTACGCGCTGGAAAACTTCCGCCGCATGCTGGATGTGAATGTCACCGGCGTGTTCTTGTGTTCGCAAATCATCGGCGCCGACATGGCGGCGGCTGGTTCAGGCAGCATCATCAACATCGCCTCGACTTACGGCTTGGTCGCCCCCGACCAAGCGCTGTACCGCGACCCCGAAGGCAGGCAGCGTTTCTTCAAAACCGCCGCCTACCCGACCAGCAAAGGCGCGGTGCTCGCGTTCACGCGCTTTTTGGCGGCGTACTGGGGCGGGGCCGGTGTGCGCGTCAACGCGCTGTCCCCCGGCGGCGTCGAAAACCAGCAGGACGACTTTTTCATCAACGCCTACGCCCAGCGCACGCCGCTGAAACGCATGGCGTCTTCCACCGACTTCGCCGGCGCCTTGGTGTTTCTCGCCTCCGACGCTTCCGCCTATGTGACCGGCGCCAACCTCGTGGCCGATGGCGGCTTCACGATTTGGTAAACCACCCACCTTAATCTTTAGGAGAACACAGCATAATGTCCAGCCCAGCAGTGCAAATCGGCAGACGCGCCATCGGAGAAGGTTTTCCGGTTTACATCATCGCCGAAATCGGCATCAACCATAACGGCTCGGTCGATCTCGCCAAGCGCCTGATTAAAGGCGCGCGCGAGGCCGGCGCCGACGCGGTGAAATTCCAAAAGCGCACCCCCGAACTGTGTGTGCCGGAAGACCAGTGGTATCTTGAGCGCGACACGCCCTGGGGGCGGATGACCTACATCGACTACCGCCGCCGCGTTGAATTCAGCGCCGAGGATTACAGCGATATCGCCCATTACTGCAAATACATGGACATCGATTGGACGGCCTCGTGCTGGGACGAGCCGTCGGTGGATTTCATGGAGCAGTTCGATCCGCCGTTTTACAAAATGGCCAGCGCGTCGCTGACCGATTTGCCGTTGCTGGCGAAGGCGCGTTCCACCGGTCGCCCGCTGATGATTTCCACCGGCATGTCCAGCTACGAGGAGATACTCGCCGCCGTCGCCGCCGTCGGCACCCATGACGCGAAGGGCAAGCCCAATTTGATGGTGGCGCATTCCACGTCCACCTATCCCTGCAAGACCGCAGAACTTAACTTGCGCATGATCCACACGCTGCAAAAGCAGTTCCCGGAAACGCCCATCGGCTACTCCGGCCACGAAACCGGCTTGGCCCCGTCGATGGCGGCGGCGGCGATTGGGGCGAAGTTCATCGAGCGCCATGTCACCTTGGATCGCGCCATGTGGGGCACGGATCAGGCGGCGTCCGTCGAACTCGTTGGCCTGGAGCGGCTGGTGCGCGACATCCGCGACATCGAGCTGTCTTTGGGCGATGGCGTCAAAAAAGTCTACGACAGCGAACTCGGCCCCCGGCAAAAGCTGCGCCGCGTCCGCGCCGGCTGATGGCCATGGACGGGACGATCAGCGCGGCGATCATGGCCCGCGCCCGCCGCATCCGGCTGGTGCTGACCGACTGCGACGGCGTGCTGACCGACGGCGGGGTGTATTACTCCGACCATGGCGAGGTGATGAAGCGCTTCAACATCCGCGACGGCATGGGCGTTGAGCGCCTGCGCTTGGCCGGCATCGAGACCGGCATCGTCACCGGCGAACTGTCGCCCTCGGTCGCCAAACGCGCCGAGAAGCTGAAAATCACCGAATGCCATCTCGGCGCCAAAGACAAGGACGCCACCGTCCGCGCCGTGCTGGCCCGGCTGGGCTTGGCGGCCGAACAGGTGGCTTACCTGGGCGATGATGTCAACGACCTGCCGGCCTTCGCGTTGGTCGGCCTGACCGCCTGTCCCGCCGATGCGTTTTGCGCAGTCAGGCAGGCCGCGCATCTGGTGCTAGACAGTCGCGGCGGTCAAGGCGCGTTCCGTGAACTTGCCGAGATCATTTTGCGGGCGCAGGGGAGGCGGGTTTAATTGGTTTGCGAAATACTCCTGAGGCTGTTCCAGGCCACGAGTGGCGCGGCCTGCGGATGCCCGTCAGGAATGCCATAAACCATAAACCCACCTCCGTTTCTTGCAATGCGCCCCGTCGCAGCTCGGCCCCGCCCAGCCAATGAACATAGGCTTGCATCACTTTGAAGGCATGGCGGCTTGGCGTGTCGTTGCCGTCCAGCAATTCGGTGATCGTGTCGCGCCGCCGCACATCGCCTTCCAGCCAGTAATTGACCGCATGGCCCAACAGGCTCAAGGCCAGCGCATGGTGGCCGTAGTCGCGCACCGTCTGCTCCAATTCGGCTTGTGGCCCAAGGACGTGCAGCGATTGCAGCAAGGCCACGCCGTCGGCCAGTTCCAGATTGTGCAGATCATGCGTATTCACCGTGGCGCGTCCGGCGAGGTCGGCGACGGTCAGGCGCGAGGTGATGACGCATAGGCTGTTGGGCCGGGGCCGACACGCCATCGAGACTCCGCTTGCGCTCCGCCTCTCGCCATGGCTACCACAATGACTCTACGCCGTTCGTTGCACCTTGCAGGTTTCCTGCGGAAACCCGC
>JBJSYU010000365.1:0-9709 GCA_046089945.1 Candidatus Methylumidiphilus sp. | reverse complement strand
CTCGTGGCCTGGAACAGCCTCAGGAGCATTTGGCAAACCAATTAAACCCACCTCCTCCAAGACTTTGAAGAGGGGATAGGCAATGCGATCAGCCGGGCAAAGCAAAAACCTGCCGCAGATAGGCCAGATACGTCTCGTCCTTGCACAAGGTCTTGCCCGGCGAATCGGACAACTTCGCCACCGGCTGGCCGTTGCAGGACAGTATTTTCATGACAATGTTGAGCGCCTGATGCGGGGTGTCGTTGCTTAAGTTGGTGCCGATGCCGAAGCGGGTTTGGATGCGCCCAGAAAAATGCCGCCACAAACCCAATGCCTTGGGTATGTCCAACGAGTCGGAAAACACCAAATGCTTGCCCAAAGGGTCGATGCGCAGGCTTTTATAATGGGCGATGGCTTTCTCGCCCCACGCCACTGGATCGCCGGAATCATGGCGCAGGCCGTCAAACAGCTTGACGAAATACAAGTCGAAATCCGCCAGGAACGCATCCATGCCGACGACATCGGTCAGCGCGATCCCTAAATCCCCGCGAAACTCCTGCACCCAGCCTTCCAGCGCCGCTTTCTGGAAATCGCGCAGCCGGATGCCGAACGCCTGATACGCTTGCAGATACTCATGCGCCATCGTCCCCATTGGCGTCAAGCCGAGTCGCATCGCCAGCCAAACATTCGAGGTGCCTTGAAACTGCTTTGGCAGTTCACGGGCCAAGGTCTCCGCCATTTCATCCTGCCACGCGGCGCTGTAGCGGCGGCGCAGGCCAAAATCAAAAAACACAAACGGAAAACCCGGTGCGCCTTCCCCGGCCTCTTTAAGCCATCGGATTTTCGCATCCAGTCGGCGGCGGGCCTCGGCGAGGGCTTCATCTGCCCCGCCCAAACGGCGGAAATACAATTCGTTGACGATATACAGCACGAAAATCTCAAAGCCCATGCCATGCACAATCGGCCCGTTGACGCGCACCGTCAAATCCGCCCCCGCCGTGCCGACCTCGATGAAACGGCGCTGGAAGCGGAAAATCGACAGGAAATCGACAAAATCGCTTTTGATGAACGGCAGCTTGCGCAAATAATCCAGTTCCTCGGCCTGGAAACTGAGGCCGCACAAATGCTCCAATTCCGCCTCCACCTCCGCCGCCAACTCGGCCAGCGGAAACGCCGGGCGGTTGCGGCAGACAAAGCCATATTCGGCGTGGGCGTCAGGGTGGCTGTGCAGCAAAGCCTGCCACATGGTGAATTTATACAGGTCGTTTTCCAACAGGCTGCGGACGATGGGGGAGGGCATGGGCGTGGCTCTTAAGGTTGTGGGACGGGCGGCGACAGTATACCGCCGCCGCCGACAAGACGTGCTGTGAATTGCGCTTAAGGCAGAGGGCAGAACGGGATGCGCCCCGCCCTGATGGCGGCGCAATCAGGGGTATTGCGGGGGCTTAAAACGGTGCGACGGGGCTGCAAGCCATTCGGATTTTTGCGCAGGGTGGGCAGGCGTCTTTTTGCCTGCCCACCGATTATGTCGGATTCCGCGTGGGCAGACGATAGAGCCATTTGCCCACCTTACTCGACTGGATTGCAAGCATGACGACATTTTCGACGAATCCCGGCGCTCTTTGCAGTTTTCCATGCGTAGCATTTGTTACGACCCGATGACCGGCGAATCCTTAAGCGAGATTTCTACGGGGAAAAAACTGAGTGCGCTGAAAGTCGCGGAAACTGACGGCTGGGTTTATCTGCTGGAAAAAAAGGCGGTTGTGTCGTGACAGCCTGCCACTTGTAGGTTCGCCGTAGCCACAGGCCATGTCTACAAAGAAGCGGTATCGGCTGTGCCATCGCAGCGGCGTTGGCATCCTTGCCGGTCGCCAGTTGTGGCGAGAAAGCGTTGGCTTGCTTCACCCGTCTTAATGTAAACTTTGGCGGCGATGCGATGCTGCATTTCTCACAAACCCGCCTTTGCATAGCATCCACTCAGCTAAGCGCAATCTAACAGCGGCGCAAGGCTGGATGTTATGGATGGGCCATGGGCCATTATCAGTTAAGGAGAGGATATGGAAGAAGTTATATCGCAGGGCGAAGCCCGGCCGTTGGAATCATCCCAACACATTGAGGCAACGCTGGTTGCCAAGCTGAGTCTCGCAGACTTGCAAAACGCCATCCCGCCGCTGCGCGAGCTGGGCATCGTCAACGATTCGGAGCAAGACGCCGAGGCGCTGGAATTGCTCATCGAATCGGCCCCGGCGTTTCTGAAGCCGAAAATCTGGCGGCTGGACAAAGTGGACGCCGGCCAGCGTGTCCACATCGCCGACCTAGACATTCAACTCGACCCCGCGCTGCTCACGCGCCTGACCGAAGCCGAAAAGGCCACGGTTTCCTTCCTCCTGCGCCGCGCCGCTGAACCCTACGAAGAACTGTCCCGCCTAGATTGTGTGGTGGAACTTCTGCCTCGCAACCAATGGGGTGGCCTGTCCCATCTGCCGGATCTGGCGGCCGCCTTCGTCCAGCCCAACGAACCCGCCGTGGAGCGGCTGCTCAAGCAAACCGCCGAAATCCTGCGCAACAGCGGCAAAAGCCCGGCGCTGGACGGCTACGGCGGCGGGCCGAAACGCGCCTGGGAGCTGGCCTCCGGCATCTGGAGCGCGGTCGCGGCGATGGGCTTGGACTACGCGCTGCCACCCGCCAGCTTTGAGCATGCGGGCCAAAAAGTGCGCGGCCCGGCGCAAATCGCCGAATCTGGCCTCGCCACCTGTTTTGATCTGGCGCTGCTATTCTGCTCGGCCATCGAACAGGCGGGGTTGAATCCGCTGCTGGTCTTCACCAAGGGCCATGCCTTTGCCGGGCTGTGGCTCAGGCCGGAGGAATTCTCGACCACCGTGGTCGATGATGTCACCGCCCTGCGCAAGCGGGTCAAGCTTAAGGAACTGGTGCTGTTCGAGACCACTCTCGTCACCCAGCGCCCGGCGCCATTGTTTTCCTACGCGGCCCAACGCGGCGCACAGCAGATTGCCGAAGAACAGGAAGAAGCTTTCGAGTTGGCCATCGACATCCGCCGCGCCCGTCTGCAACGGATCAAACCCCTGGCCAGCGCCGAAGCGCCGACGTCGGCGGCCCCTGTTGCAACGCCCCAGGCTGTCGAACTGCCTATCGAAGAAGCCCCCGACCTGCCGGACGACGAGGCCGTCGCCGAACCCGACTCGGCCACGCTCAACCCGAAAGACCGGCTGGCGCGTTGGCAGCGCAAGCTGCTTGATCTGTCTTTGCGCAACAATCTGTTGAATTTCAAAAGCGGCAAGAAGTCGCTCAAACTCGAAGCGCCGAAGCCTAGCCTGCTTGAGGATCTCTTGTCCGAAGGGCAGGCGTTGAAACTGCTGCCCCGGCCCGACTTGATGGACGGCGCCGACCCGCGCAACCAGGCGATTTATGAGGGGCGTGAGCATGAAGACCTGCGGCGTCAGCATGCGCTGGATGCCTTGCGGCGCCGCGAGGTGTTCGTCAACGTCGCAAAAGAAGAATTGGAAGCGCGGTTGGTGGATATCTACCGCACCGCCCGCAACACCTTGCAGGAAGGCGGCGCCAACACGCTGTTCCTCGCGCTGGGCTTCCTGTCTTGGACGCGGGACGACAAAGCCGACCAGCGCTACCGCGCCCCGTTGATCCTCGTGCCCGTGGCGCTGAACCGCAGGAGCGTGCGTGCGGGTTTCACCCTGACCCTGCACGATGACGAGCCACGCTTCAATCCGACGCTGATTGAGATGCTGCGCCAGGACTTCAAGCTCAACCTAGGCGTTGCCGATGGCGAACTGCCCAAGGATGATTCTGGCTTGGACGTGGCTGCGATTTGGAAATCGGTGTCCCATGCGGTAAAGGACATCAAGGGCTGGGAGGTGACTGAGGACGTGGCGCTGGCGATGTTTTCCTTCGCCAAATACCTCATGTGGAAAGATTTGGCCGAACGCACCGACCAGTTGCGCGAAAATGCCGTGGTGCGCCATCTGATCGACACTCCGCGTGACAGCTATCCACAAGGCTTGGCTTTCCCGAACCCCAAGCATTTAGACCGCGAGTTTACGCCGGAGCAGACTTTCTGCCCGCTGCCGGCGGACTCGTCCCAGCTTTCCGCCGTCATGGCGGGTGCGCGGGGCAAGGATTTCGTGCTGATCGGCCCGCCCGGCACCGGTAAAAGCCAGACCATTGCCAACCTCATCGCGCAATGCCTCGCCGAGCGCAAGCGGGTGCTGTTCGTCTCCGAGAAGATCGCCGCCTTGGACGTGGTGTATCGGCGGCTTTGCGAGGTCAAACTGGGCGAATTCTGCCTTGAACTTCATTCCAGCAAGGCCCGCAAGCTGGATGTGTTGGAGCAATTGAAAAAGGCTTGGGAGGCGAGCGGAAATATCGATCCGCAAGTCTGGCGAGCCGAGGCAGCGCGTCTGAAAAATCTGCGGAATGAGCTTAATGCTTATACCGAATGTCTTCACTTTAGGCACACCAATGGCATGACTCTGTTTGAGGCCATCGGGCGGGTGGTCGGTGGTCAAGATGTGCCGGTATTGGCGCTGTCTTGGTGTGCGGCCAACGCGCATGATTTGTCTGCCATGGATGCACTGCGTGAAGTAGCCGACCGTTTAGAAGTGAATGCCCACGCCGTAGGCTGGGATGCCTTGCTGGTCAATCCGTTGGCACACATTACTCGCAGTGACTGGTCGCCTACTTGGCAGCAAGGCGTGATGGAGGCCGCTCGTGGTGTCATTCCATCCGGCCAAGCCGTGGAACAAACCTGTGAGCAGTTCGCCCAGGCAATGGGTTTTCCAAGCCTCGTGCTGAATCGGCGGGTTAGGGGCGCCTTTGCCTTACTTGCCCGCATCCTACCTAGCGCCGCCGGGCATGACTGGCGCTTCGTGCTGCGGGCCGATGCGCGCACGCTGGCCGACCGGCTGCAATCAGGCATGGCGTTGCTGGCCCAGCACCGGGCGCTGGGCGCGGCGCTTTCGCCGCCATGGTCGGAGGCCGTCGTTGCTGCCAGTCGGCAAGGTTTGCAGTTGCTGCAACAGCGCAGGGCAACCATAGCTCAGTTGCCCCCGCCTTGGCCTGTCGATGTGGTGGACGAACTCAGGAAGGGCCTTAGCCTGCTTGATGACATTTTGCAAACCACGCAGCAGCTATCGGTTCAGTATGGCGAGGAAGTTGAGCAACTGAACATGAACCAGATTCAGCGCCAGTGGGCCAAGGCCGAAAAAGGGATTTGGCCTCTCTCTTGGCTGGGCAAGCGCAAGCTGCGCAAGCAAATGGATGCGGTGGTCTTAGGCGAAGGCGAACCCAATGCGGCGCAGGATATACCCCTATGGGTCAAGATCCGGGCGCTACGCTCGGAAGCTACGGCGCTGGAGATCGGCCCAGCGACGGAAGGTGTCTGGGTAGGACTCAAGACGCGACCGGAGTTCGCACAATGCGCCCTAGAATTTCAACTGGCATTGGAGGCGGCGAGGCGCGAGCAGCCTTGGGAGGATGCTGGTTTCGATGCTATCGCCGACGGGCGTTGCGGCGACCGTCTCGCCAAGGCTTTGGCGCAACTGCGGACTTTGAAAGCGCTGGATGCTCAGTTGAAAACTTTGGAGTTCCTCAGTTTCGCCACTTCGGGACTCTGGGCGGGTATTAAAACTCGCCTAGAGTGTTTGGAAGCCGCGTTGCGTTTTGTTGCCGAGTTGCGCGATGTCCGCGAATCAGGGATGCCGCCGGGCGAGCATGAAGCGATAGTGCGGGGCGATTGTGGCCCGGCCATGGCGGAAGACTTCCAGCGCTTGCGCCAACGCGCCGAGGTCGAACGACAGCTTGCCGACTATGGCGACTTGCGGGAAACCACCGCAGGTCTTTGGAACGGCTTGAAAACACGCACCGACGAACTGGAGCAGGCACTGAAGTTTCAACCGCTGATTGCTGCCGCCATCGCTAACCTTGCCAGCACGCCCGAGCAGATTGACGCTATCAAGACGCCATTGGAACGCCTCATTGGCGAAGGCAATGCGCTGCTGGTGCCAAACGGCCCCATCGGCGAGGCGGGTGCCGCCTATGTTCGCGCTTGGAATGCGTTGCAACCAGCGATTCATCGTCTGGCCGTTGCCGGGAATTTTTTGGATGCATCCCAAATGGTCTTCAGCGACATGCCTCTTGATGAACTGGCCGAGCGATGCGCTGGCATACTCCGCTCCGAACACCAGCTACATGCTTGGTGCGCTTGGCGCAACGCATGCGATCAAGCGCGGGCGTTGGGGCTTGCGTCTCTGGTAGATGCCATCGAAAAAGGCGAGGTGGCCCAAGGCACGGTGCGCAGGGTGTTCGAGACAAATTACAGCCGTTGGTGGCTGAACGCGACGGTTGACGATGAGCCCGTCATCCGCAGCTTCGTTTCCGCCGAACACGAGAAGCGCATCGCCGATTTCCGGGCGCTCGACGACCGCTTTACCGAATTGAGCCGGGCTTACATCCGCGCTGGACTGTGTGCCGAGTTGCCGACTCAGGAAGGTTTCAAGCAAAACTCGGAGTGGGGCGTCCTCAAAAACCAAATGACCAGAAAACGCGGACACATGCCATTGCGGGAATTGATGGCTCACATTCCCACGGCTTTGCCTAAGCTGACCCCCTGCCTGTTGATGAGTCCCCTGTCCATAGCGCAATATCTCGCCGCCGACGCCACCCGCTTCGATGTGGTGGTCTTCGACGAGGCCTCGCAGATTCCGGTATGGGATGCCATCGGCGCGATTGCACGGGGCAAGCAAGTGGTCATGGTCGGCGACCCTAAGCAACTGCCACCCACCAGCTTCTTCGACCGTGCCGAGTCGGACGCGGACGACGAGGATGTCGAGGGTGACTTGGAAAGCATCCTCGACGAATGCTTAGCGGCCAGTCTTCCCACGATGAACCTAGCTTGGCACTACCGCAGCCGCCACGAAAGCCTGATTGCGTTCTCCAACCACCGTTATTACGGCGGCGGGCTGGTGACGTTCCCCTCGCCCGTCACCGCAGACGGGGCGCTGAGTTTCCATTATGTCCAAGGCGTCTACGAGAAAGGCGGGGCGCGCATCAACAAACCGGAGGCGAAGGCCCTGGTCGCAGACTTGGTGGCGCGGCTGAAATCGCCGGGTTTCCAGCAATCGAAACTGACTATCGGCGTGGTCACGTTCAACACTGAGCAACAGTCGCTCATCGAAGACCTGCTGGACGAGGAGCGCCGCAAAGACCCGTCCATTGAACCGTATTTCGCCGAAGTCGAGTTGGAGCCGGTGTTCGTCAAGAACCTAGAAAGCGTCCAGGGCGACGAGCGCGACATCATGTATTTTTCCATCACTTACGGCCCGGATCTGCATGGCGCGGTGTCGATGAACTTCGGCCCGCTGAACCGTAATGGCGGTGGGCGGCGGCTGAACGTCGCCATCACCCGCGCCCGCCACGAACTGCGCGTGTTCGCCAGCCTCAGGCCGGAACAGATGGATTTGGCGCGTACCCAGGCGGATGGTGTGCGCGACCTCAAGCACTTCCTTGAGTTCGCCGAGCGCGGGCCGCGCGCCTTGGCGGAAGCCTCCCATGGCAGCCAAGGTGATTTTGAAAGCCCGTTCGAGGAGGCAGTCGCCGCCGCGCTGGCCCGCAAAGGCTGGGCCTTGCACACCCAGGTCGGCGCGTCCGCTTTCCGCGTCGATCTGGCCGTCGTCGATCCCGACGCGCCGGGCAGCTATCTGACCGGCATCGAGTGCGACGGCGCGACCTACCACCGTTCGGCCACCGCCCGCGACCGCGACAAGCTGCGCGAGCAGGTGTTACGCGGGCTGGGCTGGGAAATCCTGCGCGTCTGGTCCACCGACTGGTGGATCGACCCTCAAGGCACTTTGCAAAAACTGGACGCCCGGCTCCGTGGGCTGCTCGAAACCCGCCGCGCCTGGCGGGCCGAAGCAGCCGAGAAGGAGGCCCTGCGCCTTGCGTCGGCGGCGATTGTTTCATCCGCGGCGCGGTCGGCATTCGCAGGCAACGATGACGCCGCTGCGGCGGAGCCGGTGGATAGTCCGCCTGTCGCCGTGTTCGTCGAAGCCGACCCGGCCAGCGCCGTGGAGGGCGCCCAGCCCAGTGCGTTCTTCGATGCCGCCTATTCCCCCACGCTGGCGCGGATGATCGCCCATGTCGTCGAAGTCGAAGGGCCGGTGCTGGACGCGGTGTTGGCCCGCCGCATCGCCCGCGCACACGGCTGGCAGAAGACCGGCCCGCGCATCCGCGAGCGCGTCGATACCCTGGCCGCCCAAAGCCACCCGGCGACCCAGGAAGAGGTCGGAACCTTCTACTGGCCGACGGGAAAAGGCCCGGAAACCCCCATCCCGTTCCGCCGGGCCGCTGACGAAGCCGCACGGACAGTGGATGAAATCTGCATGCCCGAACTGGCCGCGCTGGCGCGGGAGGTCGTCGCCAATGGCAAAGAGGGCGAGGCGGTCATCGTCGCCATGGCGCGGAGTTTGGGCTTGCAGAAGCTTAGGGCGGCGAGCCGAGGGCGGTTGGAGAGGGCAGTGGGGGTTGCTTAAGAATCGCTGATGCTGGTCGAAACCAGCGCCAGTTCCACGAAACCTTTTTAAGCGTGTCGCCAAGGCATGGTAGGCCCAAGGCCCGCAGTTGCCGAACCAGTCCGCCGCCATCCTGAACCCACGGGCGCGGCAGTTGGCTTAGGCCGAGGTGCGCCAAAATTGCGCCTGCCAGTCGCGCAACTGCGCCAGGGCGCGGCTTAGCGGGGTGATGTCGTGGTCGGGCAGATGGCCCAGGCGGGCAGCGGACAGCGCGGCGATGCGGTGGCGGCGCAGGCTGGCCCCGCCGCGACTGCATTGCGTCTGCCGGATCGGCCGCTGCGCCGGCCAGACCGTGGTGACGCCGCCGGAAAAAGTCGCGGTCAGCGTCGCTGCCGCGTCCAAGGCCGGAACCGGCCTCACATTCGTGCGCGGCGGGTTTCACCACGCCCAGATTGGCGATTTGCGCCGAGGCTTCCGAGCTTAGGTGCGGCAGGTCGGGGCGGTTGGCCATACCTGGGGGTTGCCACAATACCCTGCCATAAGCGATTACTTTTCAAATACATAAATCTTGCAGTCGCTGAGTGTCGCATCGGGTTGTGTTTTGATATTAAGGAAATTGGCAACCGCGACATCCGTTGCCATTGGCCCGCATTGCAAATAGGCTCCGATGTTATATTTTGATTCTGTCAGAGTGTGCAGCATCTTAAGCCATGCATCTTCCAATCCATCTCTTAGCATCACAGCTTTTCTTTCCGCTAGATAGGGTACTTCCGCAGACCAGTCTAGCCCGGCAATGACAATAACCGAATCTTTTTGGGTGCGCTCCTGAAGATAGCTGGCAAGGGGCTGATAAGAGGACGAGTAAGTTGAGCGCAGGGAAAAATACCAGTAAGAGCTTCCAATGAATGATAGTATCATGGCAAGATATAGTGCAAACACAGTCGCTTTGCGATGTGGTGTTGTCGATTCCATCGCACCGGTCAAGGCAAGACCTAGCGCAATGCTGAGGAAAATGGCGTTGGCACTTTGATAATAGCTGTGGATGCGGTGAAGATTGAAAAAAACAAGGGAAGGCAGCAGGAAGAGTGCTAGGAAAAATGCGATCTGGACAAGGCGCGTCCTGTTGCAATAGGCCAGACAATAGCCAAAGCTAAACCCCATGAACGTGAGCCATAGTGATTTGGTGAAAT
>JBJSYU010000364.1:0-7710 GCA_046089945.1 Candidatus Methylumidiphilus sp. | reverse complement strand
GTCCGTGGACGCCGCCAAACACGGCCAGCACCGGCGCAGCGGGGTCGTCCGGCCCGAAGCTCAGCGCCAGCAGCGGAAAGGATTGGCCCTGGTGTTGCAGGGTGGCGAGCGTTTCCACCCGGCCCAGCCCCTCCATGCGCCCGGCCAGATGAAGCAGCTCGCGCAATTCCGGCAAAGCCGGTTTGCTGTCGAGCGGATGATTGCCAGTGTCCACGCCTGATTTCTGCTTCTCGCAAAATGTCGCCAGCCTATCACAGCAGCGTGACATTTGCCGCCTGTAACCACCTGTCGCCGACTAACAACAGTGCGGCCCGCTTGGACGCCCGCCCGCTGGCTTGGCAGGCCAGAAGCAAGGCACCCGCCCCAGCCGCCGCGCCAATCAAAACAAGCCTTTAAAGCGCATCTATGGGCAAGCGCCCCTGCCTATCCTGTGGCTGGCATTGAGTGTGCATATTGAGAACCTTAGTTTTTTCATGTTGACCACACCAAAGGAAGCCCGCCTTGAGTGCGCCGCCTATCCACATCTTCAAGCCCCTGCTGCTGGCCCTGCTCAGCACAGCCGCCGCCGCCGACGGCCTAGACGCCGAAAAATCCGCGCGCTGGCGGGGCGGCAAGCTGTTTCAAACCACACTTTGGCTCCACCCCTTGCGCTTGTCCGCCAGCGACACTATACGGGTGTCCCCGATCAGCGACAGCGCCGGCGATCCGGTCATCTTGCAATTTTCGGCGCCGCAAGGCGGCAGCCTGAGCCAGGAGCTAAAGGCGCCGGGCGGCTACAACATCAAAAAAATCCTGCTGTGTTCCAACCGCAACCGGCCCATGGCCGGGGTGCAAGTGCAGTTGGCGCAAAGTCTGGCGGGCGATTACGCCGTGCCGCTGGCCTACGCGGGGATGGCCGGCCCGGCGCCGGGCTGTGCGGTGTACGCGGCGGACAGCGGCCAGGACGACTGGGGGCGGCCCGGCCAGGCGGTGGACGCGCGGACATTTAAAACGCTGCGGATACTGCTGCCCGCCGCCGCCGCCGGCGAGATTGAAGCCGTCGGCTTGCGCCTGCAAGCCAGTGCGCCGGCGGTGCGGAACCTGTCGTTTCCCCAGCCGCCCGCCAGGCTTGGCGCGCGGACGGCAGGCGCCGAAACGGCGGGAGACTACCTGCCCGCCGCGTTGGACGATGTTTCCAACGTCTATTTCAAGCCAGCCGGACAATCCGCAGACACCGAACCGGGCAGCGCCACAGGCCGGTGAATCGCCCTGCAACCTCTCAGCCGCCGCGCGCCTTAAGCGCCCAAGTGGTCGCATTTTGCGAAGCGGCACATGTCAATTCAAAAACCACAAAATTGCCCGCCACAAAAAAATGGCGCAGTGGACGGAAAAGGCGGGTGGCCCAAAGCCGACCATCCGGGCAAAGGCGCTGGCATCGAACATGTGAAAACCGCGCCGCATTCTGCCATGATTTCCTCTAAGCCCCTCCCTCGGCCGACTGCGGCAGGCGTCCCTGCGCCGCTCCGCCTTCCTTGCGCGCGCCATGGCTGGGGCGTTGAAGCCCAGCCTGCAATCGAATATGACATGAACCCGAAAGCCGACCTATCCCGCCTCCCGGCACACATCCAGGCGCTTCTGGAAGAAATCCCGCTTGCTGTGTTGCTGTTGGACAACAGCGGTGGCGTGGCCTACTGCAACCCCTATCTAGTGGACTTGGCGCAATGGCGGCGCGAGGAGCTGCTGGGCCGCGATTGGTTTGACCACTGCGTCGCCGAGGGCCAGCGCGATGCGCAACGCCAGTTTTTTTTGCACGGGTCGGGCCATGGCAAGCTGCCAGCCCCTCAGCGCGGCGAAATGCTTGCCCGCAACGGCGAACGCTACAGCATGGACTGGCGCCGCGCCGAATGCCGCGACAGCGGGGGGCGGGCCGTCGGCGTCCTCGCCATCGGCTGGGACTGCGCCGGGGAACAGCGGATCGAGGCCGAGCTGCGGGAAAGCGAGGAGCGCCTGCGGTTTGTCATGGAAGGCAGCGAAATCGGCCTGTGGGATTGGGATTTGGCGACGGGCGAAGTGCTGCGCAACCAGCACTGGGCCGAGATGCTCGGCTACCGCCTGGATGACATCCAATTCACCGTCGCGCAATGGAGCGACTTCGTCCACCCCGACGACCGCGAAGCCGCTTGGCAATCCATCACCGAGCATCTGCTCGGCAAAACGCCGCAGCACCAGATGGAATACCGCATGCGGACGCAAAGCGGGGCATACAAATGGATCATGGATCGCGCCAAGGTGGTCAAGCGCGGCCCCGACGGACGGGAGCTGCGCATGTGCGGCACGCACACCGACATCGACGCCCGCCGCCACAACGAACTGCGCGGGCATGCCCGCAACAAAATGTTGGAGCTGCTTGCCAAAGGTGCGCCGCTGCCTGCTGTGCTGGACGCCCTCGTCGCCGAGCTGGAGGCCGAAAACCCACGCCAGATCTGCTCGATCCTGTTGCTGGACGACGACGGCCACAGGCTTCTGGTCGGCGCCGCGCCCAGCCTGCCGGCGGCCTACAACGCCGCCGTCCACGGCTTCATGATCGGCCCAGGCCGTGGCTCCTGCGGCAACACCGCCCACACCGGCCAGCGCACCATTGTCGAAGACATCCACAGCCACCCGTTCTGGCATGAGTTCAAAGGCGCGGCCACCGCCGCCGGGCTGGGCGCCTGCTGGTCGGAGCCGATCTTCGGCAGCGACGGCAAGGTCTTAGGCACTTTCGCCATTTACCACCGCGAGGCGGCGCTGCCCTGCGAGCGCGACATCCAAGCCATCGAGAACGCCGCGCACCTAGCCGGCATCGCCATCGAGCGCAAGCGCATCGACGAAGACCTGCAAATGGCGGCGCTGGTCTACCAAAACAGCAGCGAGGCGATGCTGATCCTCGACGCCGACAACCGCATCATCGGCACCAACCCCGCCTTCACCCTGATGACCGGCTACAGCGAGGAGGAGGTCTTGGGCCAGAAGCTGGGGGCGCTAGGCTCAAGGCAAGCCGGCGGCGCCGCGCAGGAAGAGATTTGGGACGCCCTCAACGCCTGCGGCCACTGGCAGGGGGAAATCTGGAACCGGCGCAAGAACGGCGAAGCCTTCGCCGAATGGCTGACGATCAACACCGTCCATGCCGAGGACGGCGCGGTGCATCGGCGGGTCGCCTTGTTTTCGGACATCACCAAGAAAAAGCAGTCGGACGAGCTGATCTGGCGGCAGGCCAACTTCGACCCCATCACCCACCTGCCCAACCGCCGCCTGTTCCGCGAACGCTTCGAGGAGGAGCTTAAAAAGGCGCAGATCGACCGGCTGTCGCTGGCGCTGCTGTTCATCGACCTCGACCGCTTCAAGGAAGTCAACGACACCCTGGGGCATGACCACGGCGACATCCTGCTGGCCGAGGCCGCCCAGCGCATCAGCCAGTGCGTGCGCAAGTCGGACACCGTGGCGCGCTTGGGTGGGGACGAGTTCACCGTGATCCTGGCCCGGCTGTCCAACACCGGCTTTGTCGAGCGCATCGCCAAAAGCATCAACCAGAAAATGGCCGAGCCTTTCCGCTTGGGCGACGAGCGGGTGTATGTGTCGGCCAGCATCGGCATCACTTTCTACCCCGAAGATGCTCAAGACGCCGAACAGTTGCTGAAAAACGCCGACCAGGCCATGTACTTCGCCAAAAAGGAGGGCCGCAACCGTTTCAGCTATTTCACCCAGTCGATGCAGGAAACCGCGCAGGTCAGGCTGCGGCTGATCAACGACCTGCGCGGGGCGCTGGCCGACCGGCAGTTCGCCGTGTATTTCCAGCCCATCGTCGGCTTGGCGGGCGGACAAATCTTGAAAGCCGAGGCGCTGCTGCGCTGGCGGCATCCGGTCAGGGGCTGGATCGACCCGGCGGAGTTCATCCCGCTGGCCGAGGAGACCGGGCTGATCATTGAAATCGGCGACTGGGTGCTGCGCGAGGCGGCGCGCTGGGCGCGGCGCTGGATGGATATCGGCCCGACCGGCTTCCAGGTTTCCGTGAACAAGTCGCCGGCCCAGTTCAACGAAACCAACCTGGGCGAATGGCTTTCGTATTTCCGTGAAATTGGGTTGCCGGGCAAATGCATGGTGATCGAAATCACCGAAAGCCTATTGCTGCACATGAACCCCTGCGTCAGCGTCAACCTGCTCGGTTTCCACGACGCCGGCATGCAGGTAGCCATCGACGATTTTGGCACCGGCTATTCCGCGCTGTCTTACCTCAACAAGTTCCACATCGATTATTTAAAACTCGGCCAGCCTTTCGTCAATAACCTGACCTCGGACGCCTCCGACCGCGACTTGTCGGAAGCCATCATCATGATGGCGCACAAACTGGGGCTTAAAGTCATTGCCGAAGGCGTGGAGAGCGCCGAGCAAAAAGCCATGCTGGCGACCGCAGGCTGTGATTATGGGCAAGGGTATTATTTTTCGCGCCCCTTGCCACCGGAGGAGTTTGAGGCGCTGCTGCAAAACCCGCCATTTGAGTAACGCCAGCCCCTAGGCTAGGCACAAAAAAAGTGGCCCTAGGGCCACTTTTTCTTGCGCGGTCTGACATGCAGCGCCAGTATCAGTTTACTTCCCCGGCGCGGGCTGGCGAGGATATAGCCGGGCGGCGCCTTGGCTGGGCGGCAGATTGCATGGTGCCCAAGTAATCTACGTTGCCATTCTGGGCATCACAATGCGACAGCTTGCCGCATAAGCACTCCGATTCCCTGGCATTGCTTAAGGGTATCGATATTGCGGAAATACCCTTGCGAAACCACTGTGGCTTTACCCTCTTTTGACCAGGCATTTCACCTAGCCTCACGGCATGCCTAGCCGTCAAATATCCCCTGCGCGAATTTTCGCCATCACTTGCTCGGTGGCGGTTGCCCAGTCTTCCGCTTCAAATCCAGGCTGGAAATTCCTTTTCTCGGCCAAGTAATAGGCGGCTTCGGCAATCATCCGGTCGATGTCGGTTTGGCTGGGCGGCGCATTCTGGGCGGACGCAGCCTTGGGTTTGCGCGCCGCAGGCTTGGCCGCTTTCGCTGGCGTGGCTTTGGCCGCTTCGGCGGGCGCGGTCGGTGCGGCCGGGGCGGGCGCGGCGGCAGCCTTCGCCACAGCAGGCTTGGCCGGGGTCGGCGCCGGGGCGGTCGCGGCGGCAGGCTTGGCCTCGGCGGGCTTGGCCGCAGTTGGCACTGGGGCGGGCGCGGCGGCAACCTTCGCCACAGCAGGCTTGGCCGGGGTCGGCGCCGGGGCGGGCACCGCTGCCGCGCTGGCGGCGGCAGGCTGTTTCGGTGAAGTGGATTTAGTGTTGGCCATGATTCATGTCTCCGCAGTTGTGCTGTCGTGCTTTCGAATTCATCGGACGGCCCTGGAAACGCCCATCAAAAAAACAGGTGCTTACCGGTGCCGGATTGCAAAATAGTTTTTATGATAATGCCTATTTGGATGAAATCGAAAGAATTCTGTGTTCACCCGGCCGCGGCGCCATCGCAGTGCTGACAGGCCGCTACACCAGAAAATCCCGCACCTTCGCTTCAATCAAAGACCAGCCGATCAGCATTGGCTTTTTCTCGATGGTGATGGTCAAGACATCCCCGCTGATGGCGTAATGCCCTTCGATGCCCTTGCCGCTGAATTGTCCCTTGTGCTCGTCGCCGTTGAAGCGGACATCGTTCTTTTCGGCTGCGCTCTTGAACTTGGCGACGACTTCACGGGCGTCATGGGACATTTTGATGGAAAACTGTTTTGACATGGCAGGGGCTACTCCGCAAAAGGGCTTATGGTAAAACTCCGCCAAGCCCCAAGGCAAGGCAATCTCTTGCCATGTGGCGGGGCTGGGCAAATGAATCGGCTGGCTTGCGTTAAAATCCCATTGCCATCCAACACTATTTCGGCGAATACGCCCGGAGTCCCGCCCATGTCCCGCAAGCCCCCTGCTTTCGGCGTGTTTGCCTTAGGGCTAGTCTGTGCGTTGTTCGCGGCGCATTCTGTCCAGACGTCCGAGCCGCCAGCACAGCTCGGAGGCTCTGCCAAGCTGCTGTTTGGCGGCATCGCCGCTGCGGTGTCCGGTGCGGCCGACGCCAATGGCGAGACGCCGCTGGGCGACCTGACCGCCGACGCGCTGTTGTGGGCGACACAGTCCGCCACACAGAGCGGCGCCCAAATCGCCCTGGTCAACCCCAGCGACGCTACTGGCCCAGGTCTTTACGCCGCGATCTATCCGCATTGGATCAGCTACGCCGAGATCAAGTCGCTGCCCGCCGCCGACAATCAACTGGTCATTCTCACCCTCACCGCCCAGCAAATCAAATACCTGCTGGAACAGCAATTCGCAGGCTGCGGCGGCCAAGGCGGCCAGAAAATCCTGCAAGCGTCCAATGGCTTCAAGTTCTCCTGGAAAGCCGACGGCCCGCCGTGCGCCCGGATTTGGCATGTGGCCTGGACGCCCGTGGACATGTCGTCGCGGCCGGCCACGCCCGTCGGCAGCGAGGAAATCCTGGTGGAAGCCGGCGTGGTGGTGAACCCGGACAAGGACTACCGCGTCACCGTGAACAGCGATTTGGCCGATGGCATGGACGGCTTTACCCTGCTGAAAGCCGGCGCCCGGCCGACCGTCGTCGGCGCCAACGTGGCCGATGCCTTGGCCGCTTACCTGGATATTTTCACGCCCCCCGGCCCGATCTACCATCCGCTAACCCCAGGCTTGGGCAAGCCGCGCATCGTCCGCCTGCCTTAAATACGCTTAAGGCAGGGGGCGGCGGGCGATGGCGGCTGGGGGAGAAGTTGCGGCGCGTCCGGCGGGGCCATCCCCGCCGTCCGATACTCAAGAAAGGATCAAACTGCGCCGGGCTGCTGGTAGCGGATATCGTCCCCCCGCACCTGGAACACCACATATTCGGCCAAATTCTGCGCATGGTGGCCGATGCGCTCCAAGGCTTTGATGACCAGCACCACGCTGATGGCATAGCCGATGTTGCGGGTGTCTTCCAGCACATAAGTCAGCAGCCGGCGCAAATCCGCTTGGAACTCCTCGTCCATCTCATGGTGGTTGGCGATGACGGCATGGGCCTTGTCTTCGTCCCACACGTCGAACAACTCCACCGCCTGGCGCAGGCTGGTGATGGCCATCTCGCCCATGCGGTTGGTGTCGCGCAGCATCTTGGGGTTGGGTTCGCTGCCTTCCTCGCCAAACAACTCGATCACCAAGCCGGCGATGCGCACCGCCTCATCGCCGATGCGCTCCAAATCGCTGACGCTTTTGGACACGGCGATGACCAAGCGCAAATCGGAACTGACCGGGCAGCGCTTGGCGATCAGCTTGATAATCTCGCCGTCGGCATCGACTTCCAGCCGATCCACCTCGGAATCCATCGCCACCACTTTCTGCGCCAATTGCACATTGCGGGTCTTGAACGCCTCCATGGCGTCGCGCACTTGGTTCAGCACCAGTCCGCCCATTTCCAAGGTCAGATAATGCAGATGGTTGAGTTCGCCGTCGTAGCGCTTAAAGATATGGCCTTCGATCATAAGGTGTTCCACTCGGTTGATGGGACTGTAAGGGATTAGCCAAAGCGACCGCTGATATAGTCGTCGGTCAGCTTGTGCAAAGGCTTGGTGAAGACGCGGGCGGTTTCGCCCACTTCCACCAGCCGGCCTAAATGGAAATACGCCGTGCGCTGCGACACCCGCGCCGCC
>JBJSYU010000363.1:0-3817 GCA_046089945.1 Candidatus Methylumidiphilus sp. | reverse complement strand
AGGCCAAACGGTGGCGTTGGTGGCGGTTTTGGACACCGGCGCGCCCTGGGCGCGCGACTTTGCCCGGCAAGGCGGCTGGGACGACACGCGCTGGCTGCTGGCGGTCGCAGACACACTAGGCCATTTATACAGCCGGCCTTTGGCGCTGGACGCCGACGCCCTGGCCGGCCTGCCCTGGGACGCGCAGGTCGATGCGCTGACTCGTACGCTGGAAGCCAGCGGCATTGTCCGCCCCGGCGCCGACACCGGCGAAATCCGTGGCTTCATCGAGGTGTACAAGGCGCAGGCGCAGATCCGCTACTGCCCGGAACCGGACGCGCCGTTCCGGCTGGCGCTGTTCCGCGCCGAAGAACTGATGGCGGATTTTCTGGACGACATGCCGGCGTCTTTGCGCGACGACGCGACGTGGGGCTGGCGGCGCTATGGCGAAGTGGAATTGGCCTACACGCCGGGCGACCATCTGACCATGGTCGCCGCACCGCATGTGCGCGAACTGGCCCGCCGGCTGCACGATGCGCTGGCGCCTCTGCGGGCTGAAGACCGGACAGGCCAAGGAGCGACAGGGATCAGGCAGATCAAGTTTTTCACGCGACGTTAAAACACAACTTCCTTTAAGATGCATAGACCGATGTTAGACATGCAAAAATTCCACGGCCGGCTGAGTGACTTGGATACTCATCTCCAGCCTTCGCCCAACCAGTATGAAATCGCGGCGGGCGAAGTCGGCCGGAGTTTTAGGGACATGCATCGCCAGATGGTGGCGCAGGCCACCGGGGAAGAAGCCGCCAAGCTGGCCGCCCTAGGCGGCGAAGAGGCGCAGGAATTTAACGACGAAACGGTATGGCAGCGCAAAGGCTCCTTCGCGGCCGGCGCTTTCAGCCCGGAAGGCCGGCTGAAAACCCTGGACTACATGGGCGCGAGCCGGGCGTTCATTTTTTCCGACCCGGGCGTGCAGGTCGCCGCGTTCTCGGACAATACGCTGGGTCTGGCCACGATGCGCCATTGGAATGATTTCATCATCGACTTCGGCCGGCACAACCCCGACCGGCTGCGCTCCGTCGCCTTGCTGAACACCCATGATGTCGGCGTCGCCGTCGCCGAGGCGGAGCGGGTGATCCGCGCCGGCGGCCGCGCCCTGACGCTGGCTAGTTCTGTTGCGCCGGGCGGCGCCTCGCCGGCCCACGCCGACATGGACAAGCCGGGGATGATCGGCCCCAGGCTGGCGAAGGACACGCAATCGGCGGCGCTGGGGTCGGCCGGGCGGACGGCGCCGCCTAGGGAGTTGCGGTCGATGTGGCGGAAGCTGAGCGGCTGCCCGGCCGCCGGCCGGTGGTAGGTCACGCCGGAGCAGACTTCCACCATGCCGAAAGCGGTTTGCAGCGCCGACGGGGCCAGCCCATACGCGGCCAGCGCCCCTAAGAATTCGCCGGTGGCGGCGCGGGTGACGGACTCGCCGGCGGTCAGCAGCATCTTCACCCGCGACAGGTCGAACGCCTGGCGCCGCTCCGACTTGGCGGCGGCGCTGACCAGCGCGTAGGCGAAATTCGGCGCCCAGCTATGGGTGACGCGGTGGCGGTGCAGCAATTCCAGCCAGCGCAGCGGCCGCGCCAGCACGTATTCTTTCGGCGCGTAGACCAGCGCGCAGCCGAGCGCGACGCAGCGCAAATGCCAGTCGGAAATGCTGCCGATGTGGTCGAAGGGCAGCCAATTGAGGATCACGTCTTCGCTCGAATGGCCGCACAGCGCATTGGCGCCGCGCATCCGCGCCAGCAGGTTGCGGTGGGTCAGCGCCACCGCTTTCGGCAGGCCGGTGCTGCCGGAGGACAGGCAGTAAAACGCCACCGCATCAGGCGAGGCGGTGTGGATGTCGTTGTCCGGCGGATAGCCGCGCAGTTCGCCGATATCGGCGAAGCGGGCCGGCGCCTGCAAGGCGGCATCCAAGCCGGCGCTGCGGGCGCGGACGCTCAAGATCAAAGGCCGGTCGAACAGATTCCACAGATGCCGCAAATGCTCCAGCGCCCGGCTGTCCACGTCGTAGCTCAACGGCGCCGGGACAATCGCCGGCTCAAACCCGCCCAACAAGCAGCCCCAGAGTGCGGGCAGGATGTCGTCGTTGCGCTCCAGTTGCAACAGCACTTTGTCGCCCAGTGCCAGGCCGGCTTGGCGCAGCCCGGCCAACAGGCGTTTCGCCTCGCGCAGCAGCGAGCCGTAAGTCTCCGCCCGCTCGCCGCCGTCGGCGTCGATGTAGGTGATCGGCGCCTGCGGCGGCGCGGCCAGCAGCAATTCCGGCAGCGTCCGCGCCGCGCCGGCAACTTCGGGCAGCGGCCCGCCGTGGCTGAGCGCGTCGGGCCTAGGGCCGGACGGTTCAGAGGGCGCGGCGGCGGCCGTTTGCGCCACCGCCGCCGTGTCCGCCGGCGTCCGCAGCAGCCCGGCGACATGCACATGCCGGGCGGGCGTCTCGGCGTAGCCGGTCACGCAGGCCACCCGGTCGATATCGGGCAACTCGGCGAGGCGGGCTTCCCAGGCCACATCCGCCGCCGCCGAACGGATCGGCAATTCCGCCAGCGCGGCGGCGTCCACCCCGCCGTCTTCGGTCAACGGCAAGCGGGACAGCGGCACGAAGGCCGCAACCTGCCCAGCAAAGAGTTCGCGCAGGCGCTGTTCCAGCTTTGCAAAATCGCGTGGCGCGGCCACCACGACATAAGCCACCGGCCCGGTTTCGTGTGCCAGCACGAAGCATTCCTCGACCGCGGGATCGCCGAGCAGCAGGCCCGCCAAGGCATCCAAAGCGGAGCCTGCGGCAGGCGCGGCGGCCGCGGCGTCTTGCCGCAGGGCCGTGTTGGGGGTTTCCGCCCCAGTGCGCGTCGCGGGGGAAGGTTGGCGGTCATCGAAAGATTTGGTCATGGTCTCAACACACGAAAATTACAGGCCGGGTAGTTTGGGCGAAAACGGGCAGCCGCCTCAGTTCAGCGGCGGCAACACCCATTCGGCGTTGGTGACAAAGAATTTTTCCGCTTGGGCGTCGCCGAGCCGGCCGACATGTTCGGCAAATTCGGCGATGGGCCGGGTGCCGCCTTCGGGATGGGGAAAGTCGCTGGAATAGCAGTAGCATTCCGCTAGGCCGTAGCGGTCAATGTGGTCGGCCACCGGCTCGATGCGCAGCGGGGTGACACGCACATTGCGCCCGATGTACTCGGACGGCTTCATGGTCAGTACGCCGGACAGGCGGCGGCGGCAAATGGAGGCGGCCATGTCGGCGCGTTCGGCCAAAGGCTCCAGCCAGCCGCCGCTGAGTTCGATGACGCCAAAGCGAAGCTTAGGGAAGCGCTCGAACACGCCGCCCAACACTATCGTGGACAGGAAGTTCTGCGGCGAATAGTGCATCGCGGAAAAGATGTAGGTGTTGACTTGCTCGCTTTCCGAGGTGACGTCCTGCGGCTGGAAGCCCAAATGATCCACGCCCCGGCTCCACAGCGACTCGTTGGCCATGAAGCCGAACTCGCCGCCGGCATGCGGCAGCACCGACACGTCGGCTTCCTCGCACAGCGCCCTCGTACGCCAGCTTGGGCAGCAGCCACATCAACCAGGCGCTCCGCAATGTGTTGGGCAGGGCAGTGTTGCAGGGTTGTCCGGAGGCAGTTGGCGCGGACCGCAGCCTCAGGTTGCCCTTTGTGGAGGCACACGACTCTGCATTGGCGGAGGCTTGGCGGAATTGTTGTTGTGGGAAATTATGTACCATACTTTTCAAAATTGTAGAGACATGCGCGGTACTGTGTATCCAATCTCAAGGGGAACGACCCTGCGAATTCCACAACGT
>JBJSYU010000362.1:0-3759 GCA_046089945.1 Candidatus Methylumidiphilus sp. | reverse complement strand
GGTGCCCAGATGAACGGGCGGAAGCCCGGCTGCACCAGCATCCGCAGGCCGCGCCACAGGCAGGCAGCGCTGGCCAGCGGGCCAGGAACAAATGACATGGGGGTATTCGGTGTCATACGGTTGCCTTGAAGTCTTCGGGTTTCATGCAATGGCGGCTCAGCAGCCGATAAAACTCGGTGCGGTTGCGTTTTGCCAGCTTCGCCGCCTGGGTCACGCTGCCGCCGGTCATTTGCAGCAGCCGTATCAAATATTCGCGCTCGAACTTATCCCTGGCGTCTTGCAGGCACATGAACTGCGTCGGCTCGTCCTTCAAGGCGCGCTGCACCAGCGTCGCGGGAATCAGCGGCGTGCCGGACAAGGCCACGCACTGCTCGACGACATTGCGCAATTGCCGCACATTGCCCGGCCAGTCGGCATTCACCAGACAGGCCATTGCCTCTGGGGAAAAACCTTTGACGCGGTCGCCATAGACCTCGGTCAGATCGCGCAAAAAGTGCTGCGCCAGCAGCGGAATGTCTTCCGGCCGCTTGGACAGTGGCGGCAACAGGAACGTCACCACATTCAGCCGGTAATACAAGTCTTCGCGGAAACCGCCTTCGCGCATGGATTTCTCCAAGTCGGTGTGGGTAGCGGAGATGACCCGCACATCCACCGGATCGTCTTTGGTGCCGCCGACCGAGCGCACTTTCATCTCCTGCAACACCCGCAACAGCTTGACCTGCACGGTCTTTGGCATGTCGCCGATTTCGTCCAAGAACAAAGTGCCGCCGTTCGCCGCCCGAAACAGGCCGTCATGGTCGCGGATTGCCCCGGTGAAGGCGCCTTTCTTATGCCCAAACAGCTCGGATTCAAATAAAGGTTCGGGGATGGCGCTGCAATTGACGCCGACAAACGGCCCCTCCTTGCGGGTGCTGGCCTCGTGCATGGCTTTCGCCAGCAATTCCTTGCCGGTGCCGCTGTCGCCGCCAATCAACACGCTGGCCTTGTTTTGCGCCACGCGCTGGGCTTGGTTCAGCAAGGCTTCCATCAACGGGCTTTGCGTGATGATTTTGGAGCGCCAGACTTCGGAGACCTGCATGTCGCAATGGGTCGGGCCGATGCGCATGGCGTCCTCGACCTGTTTAATCAACTCGGTTTTGTCGATGGGCTTGGTGATAAAGCCGAAGACGCCGCGTTTGGTGGCATCGACCGCGTCGCTGATGGTGCCATGCGCGGTCATGATAATGACCGGCAGGGTAGGGTACTGCTCGCGCAGCGCCTCAAACAAGGCCATGCCGTCCATGCCGTCCATGCGCAGGTCGCTGACGACCACATGCGGGCGGAAAGTCACCACCCGCGACAGCGCCGCCATGCCGCTGTCGGCATCCGTCGTCTCAAAGCCTGCCGAGGCCAAGCGCAGGCCGAGCAGCCTCAGCAGATCCGTGTCGTCGTCCACCAACAATACGCGTTTGTGTGATTGGCTCATGGGCATGTTTTCCTAAAAGGACATCTTCGTTATAGAGTGGGTGGGAATCTTAAAGCGGAACTGCCGTATTAGGCAAATGCCTGCATCGGAATTTGCACACGGATGCGCGCGCCCGCGTCGTCGCCGTGGGATTCCAGCACCTCGACTTTGCCGTGGTGGTTGGCGACGCATTCGGCGACAATGGCGAGGCCGAAGCCGGTGCCTTTGACGCCCAACTCGCGCGCGGCGCGGCCTTGGAAAAACGGCTCAAACACCCTGCCGCGCTCGTCGGGGTCTATGCCCGGCCCGTCGTCCTCGACCTCCAGTTCCAGGTGTCCGCCGACTTTGCGCAGCGACACGCGGATTTCCCCGCCCGTCGGCGAATATTTGATGGCGTTGGACAGCAGGTTATCAACGATGACGCGCAATTGCTCGGCATTGCCCATCAGCGCCAGCGGCTCCAGGCTGTCGCTGGCGGTGATCGACTTGCCGCGCAGTTGCAGATGGTAGTCGTCAAGCACACTGACCACCAAGGCGCGCATGTCAGTCTGCGCCACCTTTTGGCATTCGCGCCGGGCGCTGACTTGGCTGTAATTGATCAGTTCGGCGATCAGCCTGTCTAGCTTGTCGGCGCTATTGACCAGGATGCGGGCGATGTCCTTTTGCTCCTGGTTTAATTCCCCGACCACTTCGTCCAGCAGCAAATCCGTCCCCTCGTGGATCGTCGCCAACGGGGTTTTGATTTCATGCGAGACGTTGCGCACAAACCGCTGCTTGGCCATTTCCAAATCGTTCAGCCGGGTGCGCAGCCATTCCAGCCGCTCCCCTAAAAACTCGACATCGCCGGTGCCCACCACGCGGACGGGCTGGGAGAAATTGCCAGTGCCCAAGGCGCGGATGACATGGTCGATTTGCTGGATGGGATTGTGCAGCAGGTAAACAAAAAGCGTCAGCAGGGCGCAGGATATGGGCAGCAGCAGCGCCAGCCCGGTCAAAAGCCGCTGTTTGACCTCAGCCGACTGGGCGGCAAGGCTCGCGGCCTCTTGCTCCATGTGCTTGGCCCCTGCCAAAGCCAGTTCCCTGCCTTTGTCCTTGAGCGGGTCGAAATAACCCGCCGCCGTCACGGCGAGGGCGTCTTCGCGGACTGGCATGCCCGGCGGCGGCTTGCCGCCATTGGCGGGTTTGCCTAGGCGAGGCGGATAGCGGGAGATGATAGCGTCGAAAACATTTTGCTGGTCTCTAGCCAACGCCTCCAGGCCATAGGCCACAGGGCCGTCGGCTGGCCCGGCAGCGGCCATAGACCGCAGTTGCGCGGCAAGTTGGCCGTTTGCCATTTCGAGGCTGCTCCGCGCATCGGCCTCCTGCGTTCGGAGATATTCAAGACCCTTGTCCGCAAACTCGCCCAGCCGTTGCTGCAAGCCTTGCTGTTGCTTGCCCTGTTGCGCCAAGGCTTGCACCGCCTGCGCGGACATGTCCGCCAAGCGTTCGACCGCGAAGATAGACGAGACCAAACCCACCAGCATGGGCAGTAAAGTCACTGCCACGCTCAACAGCACGAGTCCACGGATGGAAAGATGGCGGAACACTCGCAACAAAAACGTCATCGCTCCCTATTAAGGCCACTGACAGAAATCCAACACAAACGCGGCGGCAGTATAAACCGAAAAGCCTCTGTTGCCGACAATGCCTTCTTAAAGCTTGGCCTGCTGCTGAGAAGTGGATTTGGCCTGCCCCGCAAGCACCCAATGCCGTTAAGTCAAACCGCTCGTGCTGAGTCCTTCGACTTACGCTCAGGAGTCCCGTAAGGTGCGCACTGCGCACCATTAACGGATTTCTACAACTCCACGGACACGGATTTTCTGGCGGCAATATCGCGGCTCTTTTCAAGCCCATCGCAATAACCAACATAGAGGATGGTGCGCGGTGCGCACCCTACGGGACTGCCGCCCCGTTCAATTAACGGCCGACGCGCTTCGGCCGTCAGAATGCTCATCGAAGCCATGTTGCGGGGCGGCGTATTTGAATTTAAAGCCATATTGGGCTTCAACTTCTGCGACGATACGCTGGGTAATTTTAGCGTATTCAACCATATCAAATTCAGCTTCTTCGCTAAGCTCTCTTTGGACGCGGTATTTTTCTTCCAACAGTGGGTTAGTAATCATTGTCTGACTCCGTAAACAGTCCCGTAGGGTGCGCACTGCGCACCATTAACGGATCTCTACAACTCCACGGACACGGATTTTCTGGCGGCAATATCGCGGCTCTTTTCAAGCCCATCGCAATAACCAACATAGAGGATGGTGCGCGGTGCGCAC
>JBJSYU010000361.1:0-7384 GCA_046089945.1 Candidatus Methylumidiphilus sp. | reverse complement strand
CGCCGGCATCTTTGCCGGCGTTTACATTAATCCGGTGCGTTCTTGTCGCAGCCTGTGGCCGACAAGGATGCCGGCGCTACGTTTTCCGCGCAACGCCAGTTATTGATTGAAGGGCGGGGGAAGGTGGCGCGGCTTGCGTTGGAACAGCAAGCGTTGCGGGCAAGCTGTCGGGTTAAGTTTGCTTTAAGCGGCGGGGGCGGAGAATAGTCTCACCCGCCAAAAGCACCGGCCATAAGGCCGGTGCGGGCGGAACCGCAAACCCGCAACCTTGTGAGGATTATTATGAACATCGCGTCCCAGCGTCAGTATGCCCGGTGGCCCTTAGCGATCCTGCTGGGGCTGTTGTTTAGCTTTCCGGCCCTAGCCCATGGCTATTACGGCGAGGGCTATTGGCGTCCGCCCCACCACCATCACCGCGGCTATTACGGCTATGGCTGGCAGCGGCCCTATTACCCGCCGCCGCCGCCGCGCTACATGCCCGCCCCGCCGCCGCCGCGCTATGCGCCTTATCCGCAGCAAGGCATGGTCGCCCCGCCGCCGCCCGGCTGGCAGCAACCGCGCCATCTGGGCTGGCGATGACCGCCAGGGCGGTTTAACCGCCGCCCGCGTCCTTGTCCGCCCGCCCGCCCCGGGTTTTCTCCGACAGCAGCATCGCCAACATCGCCTCCACCAGCCCGCCGCCGCCATTCTCGCCGTCGCGCCCGCCGCCGACGGCGATGTTCGGCACCAAGGCCAGCTTGCCCTTTTCAACCGCCTCGGCGAAGCGCAGCAATACTTGGCTGTGCAGCTGGTATTCCGGCCCGCCATAGGCTGCCACTTGCTTTTCGGTGGCTTCGGCGGTGGCAAGGCCAATCGCCTTGGTTTTATCCGCCTCGGCCAAGCCGATGGCGCGGATTCTATCGGCATCGCCTTGCCCTTCGATGCGTGTGCGGTCGGCGGTGGCCTTGGCCGTGACTTGGATGGTTTCGGCTTCCTGCCGGGCCAAGGCCAGCTTGGCCTTGCCCTCGTTTTCCTTCACCTGAATCGACAACAGCGACACCGTGATTTGCGCCTGTTGTTCGGCCATCGCCTGCTTTTCTTTCAACGTGCGCTCCTGCACGGAAGCGGCTTCCTGCAATTTATAAGTCTCCACTTGCTCCACCGCAACCTGCCGGTTGCGCAACTGCATCAATATCTGCTCAATACCCTTGCCATGTTCCTCGTTGGCGCGCGGCGTGCCGATTAACACCTCCTGCAATTCCAAGCTATAGCCGGCAAATTTCGAGCGCATTTCCTGCGAAGCGCGGTCTTGGATTTCATTGCGGTCTTGTAGCAATTCGATCAGCGTCTTGGTTTGTCCGATGTTTTTGAAATATGCCGACACCATTGGATCTAGCGTTTGCTCAACCAGCCGTTTGACATCGCCAAAACGCTGCACCAAATACGGCGCTTTCATGTAGTCAATATGCACGACGACCGATAGTGGCAAAGTCGGCTCAAAGGCGTCGCGGGTGATTAACGAAACCTCAGACAGGTTTTCATCAAACCGATGCGGGCCAGTGTCCGACTTCGCCCATTTCAACACAAAATTGGTCGTCGGCACGATCAGGACTTTGCCCGCATAGGTATTGAAGGCATATTTGCCCGGCAACAAAGGCCGGTTCCATACCCCGCGAAAACCCGGTTCCACCAATTCGCCATGCCGGTAAAGGTCGCCGGACGTGTCCGTGCCTTCATCGCCAATATACGACACCACCACGCCCACCGTGCCGGCATCGATGATAGTCTTGCCGATCAACTCAACGGTGGCGAACAAGCGGTTGATATAGTAACTGCCATCCACCAAGACATGATGCTGGCGTCCACGGAAACCACCGGCCCGAAGAAAACTCTCCGGGTCTTGAAAATTATTGTGGAAGGTTTCAGGACGCGCCGGATCGCTGCCGACATTGGGCGCAATGATTTCCCCCTCAGGCAGGGCAGGGCCGTCGTGGACGGTGGCGACGCCGATAAAATCATCCGCATCCTTGATGACCACGGCATGATAGCCATGGCGTTCGGCTATCGCCTGCCCCATTTGTTCAATCAGCGACTCCTCGCCGGACTCTAAATTCTTGGAATAGGCGCGGTCTTGCGTCAGCACGATAAACTGCGCCAGGTTGATGGCATACGTGCCTTCGCGCAAGATTTTGCGCTGCGGCCCTTTCTGCCCACCCTTCCTGAGAAAATCCCCGGCGTCCTGAAAATTGTCGGCCTCTTGGTTGCAAGCCAAGGTCTGGATTGGCGCCAGCGGTATGCCGTCGCGGGCAAACACATAGCCAATCTGCCCCTGCGGTATCGTCACCAACGGTGCCCTATGGACGCGGTATTGGAAGGGTGGGAAGAAATGGAAACCACCGCGCAGCACATCCGGCTGGAAACCCGCCTCGCCATTCAGTGCAATCAAGCCTTCCTTGACCGAACCCGACCGGCTCCAAAGCTTTTCCAACACGCCGATGCGGTCGTTGGGAATATAGCGGATGACCCCAGCGAAGTAGACCAAAGCCATGAAGGTTGGCAAGCTGGCAAAGCTTATTAAGCTAGAGAATATCTCGAACATGTCTTGCTTTCCTTATGGTTTACGCGAAGGGAGTAAAATCCATCTCTATGAACAAATTATAGAATAGGCTGAGAATTTGTCTGGGCTGCGCTAGATAAAGCTAGAGCTTTGCGGTGAGCAAACAGTTTTCTGGGACTGCTTTGAGTTTTTTTTCTGCCTGCAATTCTTTTCTGATAAGCACAAAAATTGTGTCGTCAAAACCACATTTTGCTTTGATTTCTGACGGCGTGACATCTGTATTCCAAGGTTGTCGGATTGCTTTATGGCTTCTGATTTGAGTGTAGCTATCCAAGAACTTTTTCTTGATTTCTTCATGTTTTTGCCGTTCTCGTTTCTCAGCATCCTTCCGCATTACAGCTATCCGCTCACTTTCTCGCTTGTGTTCTTCAATTTCGGCTTTTTTTCGATCTTTTTCTTCTTGTTCGCGCAATTGTTTTTCCCTGTCTAGCTTTTTTTGCAATTCTTCCCATTCAATTCTTCTTTTTTCTTTTTCTTCTCTATTTTTGGTTTCCCGCAGATTTGCTTCCTGTATAGCATCTTGCGGCAAAAGATTTTTAATGAAATTAAATAAACTTTCTTGTCGATGCTCCGAATGATCGTATGAAGAACTTGAGTAGAATGTTTCTCCGCAAAAATGTATTTCCCACTCAATACCAGCCTCGTCTCCGTAATGCCAATCCATGGATGCATTGACATCATACTTGTTTAGTATGGTTGATATGCCGTCATCAATATCTTCCGAATGCATAAATTTTTGAATTCTCTCATCAATAAAGCTACCACTCCAAGGATAATTATTTGATAAAATATCAAACAGATCATCTCGGAACTTTTTGTAGTTTGCATTGTTTCTATTTTTTTCATCTTGTTCCCGTTTAGCTTTTTCGAGTTCAAGTCTTTTCTTGTCTTCTTCCAGCCTTTTTTGTCTGTAAACTTTCCCTTTTGCTTCTTCAGCAGCAACTGCTTTTTGTAAAAACTCATTATCCTTTCTATGGCATATCCACTTTCTGTTTTTTGGATTAAGTACTTCTTTTTTTAGGGTGTCAATGTCAATGTCTATGTTTTTGTTTGCATGGCTTAGATCAATTTCAATGCAAGATTTGCCTAGATTTTTTATTTTCTCTCTTTTTATTACATCGACAGCATGAGTGACTCTTATTTCAAAATACATTTCTATTCCATCTTTTACTGCGATTGCATCTGGTTTAATACTTGATTCATTAGTGTCAATGTATGTAGAATAATCGTTTTCACTCTTTATTTCATCAAAAGTGACCGACATTTGGTTTTGTGCTATATACGGCCTAAACTTTTTATGCTCTCGCTTTATCTCGTCAAAGTTGTGACGCCTCAAAGTGAGGACGCGAGCTGGAAGAATTTGTTTCTTATTTTCAGCTAAAATGTCTTTCGCAAGAAGGTGGATCGCTGTTTCAGCAGCGCCGGCACATTCATATTCCTGCCCATAATAGCTTTCTGAATAATGTCTAAAATGCCATGCCACTTCCTTCCCTTGCACAGCTACTAATCGTGCGCCACACTGAATATTTGGGCAAATGCAACCGCATGATAATCCATTTTCCACCTCGGCTATTCTAACTATTTTGCCATTTTTTACTCCATGCACTAGTTTAACTGTCATAGAAAAATTCCAAAATAATATAGGCAAATATCTTGCTTTGCGATTCATCCAAACAAATTGCAGTCCCAGCTTTAGCCAGCATTTCTAGTTTTTCCGCCTAAAGGCGGGACTACACACTTTTAGCTTGTGCCACATTCGGCTTGCTCGCCCTAATCTGTGCCGCCGCCTAGCCCACCAACACCAGATTATCCCGGTGGATCAATTCCGGCTCATCGACATACCCCAGCAGTTCGCCGATTTTGGCGCTGGGCTGGCGCATGATTTTGCGGGTTTCTTCGGCATTGTAGTTGACGAGGCCGCGCGCCACTTCGCGGCCTAAGCCGTCCAGGCAGGCGACTAAGTCGCCGCGCTCGAATTCGCCGCTGACGGCGGTGACGCCGACCGGCAGCAGGCTGCGGCCGGCTTCGCGCAGCACGCGCACCGCGCCGTCGTCCAGCGTCAGCGCGCCTTGCAACTTGAGGCGACCGGCCAGCCAGCGCTTGCGGGCGGTCAGCGGGTCGGTGTCGGGAATCAGGAAGGTGCCTAGCGGTTCGCCGGCGACGACGCGGGTCAGTACTTGGGCCTCGCGGCCGCCGACGATGACCGTCGCGGCGCCGGAGCGGGCGGCGAGGCGGGCGGCGCGGAGTTTGGTGACCATGCCGCCGCGCCCTAGGCCGCTGCGGCTTTCGCCGACCATGTCGCTCAACGCCGGGTCGTTGATGCTGGCCTCTTGCACAAGTTTGGCGGTCGGGTCTACGCTGGGGTCGCGCTCGTACAGGCCGGGCTGGTCGGTGAGGATAATCAGCACGTCGGCGACCAGCGAGTTGGCGACCAGCGCGCCCAGCGTATCGTTGTCGCCGAAGCGGATTTCTTCGGTGGCGACGGTGTCGTTTTCGTTGATGACCGGGACGACGCCGAGCTTGAGCAGCGTGGTCAGGGTGCCGCGTGAGTTGAGGTAGCGCTGGCGTTCGGACAGGTCGTCATGGGTCAGCAGCACTTGCGCGGTGCGCAGGCCGTGGGCGGCGAACAGCGATTCGTAGGTTTGCACCAAGCCCATTTGGCCGACCGAGGCGGCGGCTTGCAGTTCGTGCAGCGCCTGCGGGCGGGTTTTCCAGCCCAGCCGCGACATGCCTTCGGCGACGGAACCGGAGGACACTAGGACGACTTCGCGGTCTTGCTGGCAGAGTTCGGCGATTTGCGCGACCCAGCCGCCGATGGCGGCTTTGTCCAGGCCGCGCCCGCCGCCGGTGAGCAGGGCGCTGCCGATTTTGACGATGATGCGCCGGGCGGCGTGGAAATCACTCCTCTTCTGCATCTTCGGCCTCCTCCGCCGTGTGGTGCTGGTGTTGTTCGAGGAAGTCCATGATGTGGTACATCAGGGTTTGCGTGCCGTCGCCTTGCAGCGCGGAGATTTGGAACACCGGGCCGTCCCATTCCAGCCCGTCAACAATGGCTTGGCAGTGTTCCTCGACATCTTCGGGCGGCAGGCGGTCGATTTTGTTCAGCACCAGCCAGCGCGGCTTGTCGTAGAGTTCGTCGCCCCATTTTTCCAGTTCGCCGATAATTTTCACGGCGGATTCCACCGGGTCGTCCTCGCTTTCGTAGGGCTGCACATCGACGAGGTGCAGCAGTAGGCCGGTGCGCGACAGGTGTTTGAGGAATTGCATGCCTAGGCCCGCGCCTTCCGCCGCGCCTTCGATCAGCCCTGGGATATCGGCCATGACGAAGCTGCGGCTGCTGTCCACGCGCACCACGCCGAGGTTGGGGCGCAGCGTGGTGAACGGGTAGTCGGCGACTTTCGGCTTGGCGGAGGAGACGGCGCGGATCAGGCTGGACTTGCCGGCGTTGGGCAGGCCGAGCAGGCCGACATCGGCGATCAGCTTTAGCTCCAGCGCCAAGGTGCGCTTTTCGCCGGGCGTGCCTTGCGTGGCTTTTTCCGGGGCGCGGTGGGTGCTGCTTTTGAAGCGGGTGTTGCCCAAGCCGTGGAAGCCGCCTTGCGCCACCAGCAAGGTGTCGCCGACACGGACGAGGTCGCCGAGCATCTCGCCGGTTTCGGCGTCGTAGACGGCGGTGCCGGTCGGCACGGCAATGTGCAAGTCGCTGCCTTTTTTGCCGGTGCAGTTGCCGCTGCCGCCTTTCTCGCCATGCTCGGCGCGGTGCGTCGGGTTGTAGCGGAAATCCACCAGGGTGTTGAGGTTGTTGGAGGCGACCAAGTACACGCTGCCGCCGTCGCCGCCGTCGCCGCCGTCCGGCCCGCCGAACGGGATGTATTTCTCTCGGCGGAAGCTGATGAAGCCATTGCCGCCGTTGCCCGCCTCTATGCGGATTTCCGCTTCGTCTACGAATTTCATGACTGTTTAAGTGCTTTGCCGGATTGGGAGATAAGGTTTGAATGCACGGTTGCCTAGCCTTTTTAGGGATAGTTAAGCACGCTTGGCTTGATGGTGAGACGGTTCAAATCAGGGCGCAAACAAAAAAGCCCCGTCCATGACGAGGCTTTTTGCGGGCTTCGGCAGATGCCGGACAGCCTAGGCAGCGTTTAAGCAAGCGCCTCAGCCGCAGGCGCCACCGGGACGATGTAGACGTGCCTGCGGTTTTCCGGCCCCTTCTTGCGGAACAACACATGGCCATCGACCAGCGCGAACAGCGTGTGGTCGCGGCCGATGCCGCAGTTTTCGCCGGGGTGGAACTGGGTGCCGCGCTGGCGCACGATGATGCTGCCGGCGGAAACCAACTGACCGCCGAAGCGCTTGACGCCTAGGCGTTTTGCTTGTGAGTCGCGGCCGTTTCTGGAACTGCCGCCTGCTTTTTTATGAGCCATCAGGGTCTCCTGGAATTAGCCGGAAATGCCGGTGATTTTGACTTCGGTGAAATTCTGGCGGTGGCCTGCCCTTCTCATATAGTGCTTGCGCCGCCGGAACTTGATGATGTGAACTTTTTTGTGGCGACCATGGGTGGTGACAGTGGCCGTCACTTTGCCGCCTTCGATGTAAGGCTTGCCGACTTTGATGCCTTCATCGTTTTGAATCAGCAGCACTTTGTCGAATTCGACCTCGCTGCCCGCTTCGGCCAGCAGGGTTTCAATCTTGAGAAATTCGCCTTCCTTCACCCGATACTGCTTGCCGCCCGTTAGAATAACCGCATACATGTTTGAACGCCCCGCGCAAAAAGTCGTAAATTTAGAATCG
>JBJSYU010000360.1:0-2661 GCA_046089945.1 Candidatus Methylumidiphilus sp. | reverse complement strand
CTCCAGCACCAGGGTCAGCATCTCGCGTATGGCGTCTTCATCCTCAACCACCAGCACATTGATTTCAGGCATGTCCGCTTTCTCATCTCAAGCTAAATGATTCGATGGTAGGACGGATATGTTACAGGTTGGTTAAACGGTTTGGCTAACTCCGCCCGACGCCTCCGCAAAGCGCGGGAGGCCCGCGCCGTTTTTCGGTGCCGCCAACAACCAAAAAATTCCGCTTGCGTGGCCACTACATTTCGACAATAATCGAAACATGGAAAACAAAACCGCCGTCACCGCCCTGGCCGCACTGGCCCAAGACTCCCGCCTCGCCATTTTCCGCCTGCTGGTGCAGGCCGGCTCCGCCGGGCTGGCCGCCGGCAAGATCGGCGAAACGCTGGGCATCGCGCCGTCTTCCCTGTCATTCCATTTAAAAGAATTGGCCTACGCCCAGCTCATCACGCCTCGCCAAGAAAGCCGCTATGTGATTTACGCCGCGAATTTCCAGGCGATGGACGAATTGATCGCCTTTTTGATCGAAAACTGCTGCGGCGGCGCACCCTGCCTGCCCAGCACCTGCCCGGAGTGCGCCGACCCCGGCGACGCGCCGCCGACGAACCCTTAAAGCGAGCCAGCCCATGAAACGCCTGCATGTCCACATCGCCGTCGAACACCTAGACGAAAGCATCCGCTTTTACAGCGCCTTATTCCAAGCCGAACCGAATGTCCGCCAAGCCGACTACGCCAAATGGCTGCTCGACGACCCCAGGGTCAACTTCGCCATCTCCAGCCGGGGCGCCAAGCCGGGGCTGGATCACTTGGGGCTACAAGTGGACTCGGACGAAGAACTGGAAAGCGTCAACCACCAACTCGAAGCCGCCGCGCTGCCGGTGACGGCGCAGAAACAAGCCGCCTGCTGCTATGCCGAGTCCGACAAATATTGGACGGTGGACCCGCAAGGCATCCCCTGGGAAGCGTTCCACACCTTGGCGGCGATCCCTGTGTTCGGCCAAGACACGGCCATCACCGTCCAGCCGACCTCCGCCTGCTGCGCCCCCGGCAAGGGCGGCTGCGCGTAATTCTTATAAAAACCCCTTTGTAATATCCCTTGCACACAATCCACTGGGGAGGTTTAAGCGATGAGCGACAAAATCTACAACGTCTTGTTTCTTTGCACCGGCAACTCGGCCCGCAGCATCATGGCCGAAGCCTTGTTGAACGCCCTGGGCCGGGGCCGTTTCCGGGCCTTCAGCGCGGGCAGCCAGCCGACCGGCACGGTCAACCCTTACGCCTTGGAGCGCCTGGCGATCATGGGCATCCCCGCCGAGGGCGCGCGCAGCAAAAGCTGGAACGAGTTTGCCCAACCGGACGCGCCTCCCTTGGATTTCGTCATCACCGTCTGCGACAACGCCGCCGGCGAAGCCTGCCCAGTCTGGCCCGGCCAGCCGATCACCGCGCATTGGGGCATCCCCGACCCGGCGGCGGCGGCGGCGGAAGACGAGAAATTCATCGCGTTCTCCAAGGCGTACACCATCCTGGAACGCCGCATCAACCTGTTCACCAGCCTAAACCACCAAGCGCTGGAACGCTTTGCGCTGGAAACCCAAGTCCGCGACATCGGCCGCTCCGAACACCCGACCGACCCCGCCGCCTGACAAAGCGCCCGCTGCGCCACGGAGGGCTTGAGCGGGCGGGGCATTAAAACCAACGTTTTGCATGGCAGACCTAAAACCCTTAAGACCGCCCAAATGCCCACACGCCCACTGCACATCCTCATTCTTTGCACCGGCAACTCCTGCCGCAGCATCCTAGGCGAAGCCCTGCTGCGGCACTTGAGCCAAGGCCGCTTCCAAGTGTCCAGCGCCGGCAGCCGCCCGCTAGGCCGCATCAACCCCGGCGCCTTGGCGACCTTGGCGCGCCACGGCCTGCCGACCGAAGGCTACCGCAGCCAGTCATGGGACGAATTCGCGGACGACGGCATCGACATCCTGATATCGGTATGCGACAACGCGGCCGGCGAAGCCTGCCCGGCGTATCTAGGCCAAGCCGCACGCGGCCACTGGGGCTTGGCCGACCCCGGCCATGTGCAAGGCTCGCCCGCCGAAATCAAAGCGGCCTTCGACGCGACATTCGCCGCGCTGGCCCGGCGCATCCGCAAACTGCTGGCCCTGCCGGTCGAATCCATGGGCCGGGCCGAACTGTCCGCCGCGCTCAACGCCATCGGCGCCGAGACCGATTAACCCAAGCCGCCCCGCCTCCATTCCGCCGCAATTTAAGCCAAATCCTTATGCAAACCCAACCCGCCGCCGCCAAACGCCTAAGCTTCGTCGAACGCTTCCTAACCTTATGGATATTCCTCAGTATGGCCGGCGGCGTGGCCCTAGGCTATGGCGTCCCCAGCTTCACGGTCTGGCTCAACCAATTCCAAGTCGGCACCACCTCGATACCCATCGCCGTCGGCCTGATTTTAATGATGTACCCGCCGCTGGCAAAAGTCCGCTACGAAGAACTGCCGCACGTATTCAAAAACGGCAAAGTGCTGCTGCTGTCCTTGATACAAAACTGGCTGATTGGCCCGCTGCTGATGTTTGGGCTGGCGGTGCTATTCCTGCGCGACTGCCCGGAATACATGGTTGGCCTGATTATCATCGGCCTCGCCCGCTGCATCGCCATGGT
>JBJSYU010000359.1:0-5072 GCA_046089945.1 Candidatus Methylumidiphilus sp. | reverse complement strand
TCGCCGACCCGCCCGCAAGTGCCCATTGGCTGGTCGCGGCATTCAGCCAAAACCCGCTGCCCGAAGCGCTACACGCGCAACTGACCGACTCGCTGATTACCAACCGCGAAAGAGCCCTAGACGAACTCGACCGCTGGCTGGAAAATACCCCGCGAGATCAACGCTTCGTGTTGAACCAAGCCTTCTTCATCGCCAACCCAGACTAAGGCATACGCCATGACGCACCCCGCCCCGGTCATTCTGCTCGCCTTCGCCAACGACCGCACCCACGGCAGCGAAAGCCGCCGCTACCTCGCGGTGGCGACCGAATCGCGCCAGATCAGGGAAGCCCTCCATCCGGCAGAGGAAGCCGGAGCTTGCGCGGTGGAAGTGTTGCCGGATGCCACGGCGGAGGACATCGTGCGGGCCTTCCAATCGCCGCGCTTGCGGGGCCGCATTGCTGTGTTGCATTTCGCCGGCCATGCCGACCCTTCGGATTTGGATATGGAAACCACGAATGGTGGCATTGCCAAAGTATCGGGGCAATCTTTGGCCGCGTTTTTAGGCACCCAGCCCGAATTGACGCTGGTGTTCATCAACGGCTGCAACTCCTTGGATCTGGCCAAGCGCCTGCTGCCACAGGGCGTCGGCGTGGTCATAGGCTCCACGGAAGCATTGGAAGACGATTGGGCCGCGCACTTCGCCACGGTGTTTTATCGTGCCTTGGCGGGCGGTTGCACCTTGGCGCAAGCCTTCCAAGAAGCCAAAACCGCCCCACGCGGCCAAGCCCTGCCGGAATTCACCGAAGGGCGCAGACGCTCGATTGGCGGCATCCACGACGACTCGCCCCCGCCCGAAGCGCCGTGGCAATTAGAGCCAGCGCCAAACTTTGAGCATCTTAAGGACTGGCGTCTGCACGATTGGCGCTATGACCCCTTGCGCGACCTCCCCCTGCCCAAGACCACCCGCCCCAAAGACCCGTTTCATCTGGGGCTGTTGCAAGGCTACGACAGCCCACACGCCCCGGCGTTTTTTGGCCGCCGCGCCATCATCCGCCAACTCTACGACCAACTCGCCAGCGCCGAAACCCAGCCGATTGCGCTGTTTTGCGGCCAGTCCGGCGTCGGCAAATCCAGCGTACTCGCCGCCGGGCTGCTGCCCCGGCTCGGCAAGCACTTTTCCGAACCCGTCCACCTGCGCCGCCCGCCGCAAACCGGATTAGTCGCCGCGCTGATCGAAGCCATCGGCCCCGGCGCAACGCTGGCCGAAGCCTGGCGCGGGCGCGAACAGCGCGACGGCAAGCCCTTGCTGGTGGTGCTGGATCAAATGGAAGAACTGCTGCTCAACCTAGCCAGCGGCAGCGAATGGCAAAGCCTGCTGGCCGCGCTGGAAGACCTGTTCCAAACCCCGGAACACTGGCCGCAAGGCAAATTGCTGCTCGGCTTGCGCAAAGAATGGCTGGCCGAACTTGAGCAAGGCTTGCGCGACCACCGCCTCCCCTTCGAGAAAATGACCCTGCTCCAGCGGCTCGGCAAAGACGACATACAAGCGATTTTTGACGGTGCCGCGCGTGAATACGGTTTGCGCCTGACACCCGCAAACCTGCCCGAACGCATCGCGGCGGAACTGCTCACCGACCCGGACTCCCCCGTCGCCCCCACTTTGCAAATCCTGCTAAGCCAGCTATGGCAAGACGCCACCCGCACCGACCTGCACCACCCGCAATTCACCGAGGAGCAATACGAAACGCTGCGGCGGCAAGGCTTGCACCTGCAAGACTTCCTCGACCGCGAACTCGCCGAACTCAACCGGCAACACCCGGCATGGCACCGCAGCGACTTGGCCTTGGATGTGTTGAACGCACACACCACCGACCTCGACTTCGCCGCCGAACGCGCCGAGCAAGACTTGCAACGGCATTTCCCGCGACTCGCGCAAGAACTGCCCAAAGTGCTGGCCTATTTCAAAGACCGCTTCCTGTTGGCGGAAGCGGCGCGGCAAGGGCGCGACGCAGGCCGCGCCACCCGGCTGGTGCATGACACCCTCGCCCCGCTGGTGCGGCGGAAATGGCGGGAAAGGAAGCAGCAACAGGAATTGCGGAAAGAACGGCGGCGGACACTGGTGGCTTGGACGGCGGCAGGGGTGTTGTTGGTGGCGGTGGGCTGGGGATTGTGGTGGTGGGATGCTAATTATCGAAAATGCGTCGAGTATTATGCGGAATTCATCATTCATTCCGGGACTATTGATGGAATTAAGCCGTTGAGTAATGAAGAGATGAGCCACCGGGAGAAATATTTTTCGCTAATTCGGTATGGCAGAAGCAATCCGGTTACTGAGATACGAATTGGAACAGACATAGAGACTTGCTATTTGAATACTGAAGAAGTCGCAAAAAGTGATTCCATCGCATATAGAGCGAACGATTTGGCTTGCCTATATCGGCTAGAATGGATTGGCACCAAGAGAATCGCATCAATAAGCTATTTTAATGAAAAAGGACTGATCGAAAAGCAAACTATGTATGACATATCAAGCAGTCAAGGCTGGAATGATATGATAGAACCTCAAAGCTTTTTTAAGATAAATTTTTTTGGTCTAAAAGTGGTAATATCAAAAGATTCATATAACGCAGATGAAGATCAATTAAATAGAATATATAGCGCGGAAAACTTCCATAATCTCACAACCATTGAACGTTTGATTCAATCCAGCCAGCAAGACAATAAGATGATATTTTCTAGGCTATACTCGAACGCCTATGCAAATAACACAAAAAAAGACTTTTGCATTGATTATATTACATGCTATGAATTTTACGCTGACAATTATGGCAGGCTTATTCAGTACAAAGACGATCTTGGTCAGTTCGCCCAACGCTTCGACGACTGGGGAAACTTAATAGAACAGTCTTACTTTGACAAGGACGGCCTTCCCATAAAGAGAAACTATGGCTATGCGAAGCTAATTGAACGCAATGACACATGGGGAAATTTGGTAGAGGTCAACCATTTGGATGAGCATGGAAATCTCGTGAATAATGCCGACGGATATGCCAAGCTAGTACTCGAAAGAGATAATAGAGGGCGACTTACCAAAGAAATATATTACGACCACAATAACCATCTTACCCAAAGAAATGGGCGTTATGCCAAACTTGTCAGACATTTTAATAAATCTGGCAATCTGATAGAGGCAGCTTACTTTAATGAACAAGAAAAACCAATGCTCTTCAAGGAAGTAGGTGCGGCAAAGATTTTGATTGATTACAATGAGGCTAACGAAATTATTCAACAATGCAAGCTTGACGAAGAAGGTCGGCTATTGAAAGCAGGGAAAGTTATTGGGGCAATCACAAATGAAAGCCAAGCCGCTAAGTTAGGAGATAATGGATTACAAATAGGCGATGAAGTAGAATTGTATGATGGTGTTCCAATCCGGGATGGCGAGCATCTGGCTGAGATAACTTCTCAACCTAGCGAAGGTACTCACGAATTAGTCGTACTACGCAATGGCAAAAGGATTAGTTTTAATTTTTCGTCGGGCAAAATTGGCATTGTATTGACCGGTCAAATTGCGACTAGCGATCCCTGCCCGATCAGAAACTAAATTACAACCATATACTTATCCAACATGCAGTTGAGTAGGGTGGGCAGACGGCTTTATCGTCTGCCCACGCGCTTGCATTTACGCAGCGAAGCGGGCCAAAATATGCGAAATGGGCGCGACGGGTTTCTTCTGGTTCCCAAGCTCCGAGGCTGTGAAAGTATTCGATTTTTCCCCGTTTCGACAACGAAGAATCAAGGGGTTGAAGCCGAAAAACCGCCGATTTTGGCAATACTTTCACAACCTCTCCGCTTGGGAACCTGGGTCTTGGAAGCTCTGCTTCCCGATTCCGCGAAGCAGAGCTTCGGAAAACCACATGCCCAAGCGGAGCTTGGGAACGAGAGAGAAACGAGAGAACGAGGAAGAGAAACGAGGAAAGGGAAAACGAGGCAAACACCAACCGACTAAAGCCATGAAAAAATCTTATTCCCATTTCACCAGCGAAGACATCAAAAGCTTAGGTGTTTCCACCATTCGCGGCGCGTTATTTGAAACCCTAGAACCTATCGAGCCTTCTGAGTTTTTACTGAAAACCTTGGCAATCAACCGGGAGGTTCCTATCGAGTCAGAAAAGGCTAAATCAGAGTTGCTGATAACGCCTATATTGACCGAGATTCGCTTAATGAATCCTAAGAAATTAACCTATTTCTCAGGGTATCAATTCAATGTGGATGCCAAACGCGGCTTGAAGGGGTTTTGTGATTTTATTATCTCGAAGAAATACAACGCCGTGTTCATCGAAAGCCCGTTGATTGCGGTGGTGGAGGCCAAGCATAACCAAGACTTGCCTGATGCCTCGCCGCAATGCATCGCGGAAATGTATGCCGCACAGATTTTCAACGAACGAAACGGGGATGATACGCCCTGTATTTTTGGCGTGGTCACAAACGGCTATGAATGGCTATTTATGCGTTTGGAAAACAACCAAGTCATTATCGACTTCGACCGTCATACTTTGCAAAACTTGCCGCGCTTATTGGGTATTTGGCAAAAGATCATCGACTCTTTCGCAAGCCCTGTAGCCGCGTAGGGTGGGCAAACGGCTTTATCGTTTGCCCACGCGAATCGTAGATGTGGGCAACATAAATCGTTGCCCACCCTACATGGCTAGTAATGGTTCAATCGATAAAAAACGAATACATGCATTTACATTTCTTAATTTATCAATCCTTGGTACACCCGATTTGCGATCTTCGACAGTTACTCCTATCCAAGCATTGTTTGGGGCTGACTTATCTGAGAAGTAATCAGCTAATCTGTCAGCGCGCTTTGTCAAGATTTGAAATGTATGTTGCTTTGCTTTAACGATGGTATCAAATACACTATCTATATATTCAATAGGTATTTCTTCATGAAAAAGATCAGACATTGAATTTACAAAATAAATAGTTGGTTTCATCCTCCTTAATGGTTCGTCTAATTGATGGGGCAATAAAGTCAATTCAAATCCATTTTCATATCCTGGAGTTTTCATCGCCTTAAGTCGTTTT
>JBJSYU010000358.1:0-4000 GCA_046089945.1 Candidatus Methylumidiphilus sp. | reverse complement strand
TATTGACAAAGTTGCAGCGTGAAGCAGCATACTGCATTGAAAAGCAAAACATGTGCCGCAGGCCGAAAGGCTCAGGACACAGGATGCAGGGACACGGACGACGGCGCGGGCCTAGCGCCAAACGGATTGCAAGCGGCGGCGCATCGGCGAAAAATCAAGCGCTTGTTTGGTTTAAGCCCAAACGGCGCAGCAGGAAGGGGGAGGTTGCCGACGGGGGTTCGGCGCGCCCACCTAGGCGGCAGGCCGACGGGCGAGCGCCTGATGCTGGCACAACGCGCACCGTTAAATTGCACAGACACCCAGGCGCAAACCATTGAAAATATGAGGCAAATGCCACAGCACATGGCATAAGGCCATCGGCTGGGAAGGAAACCCGCCCGCTACAGGCTGCCGAAGGAGATTTTGTTGCCCGCCAGCGTGATGACATCCCCCGCCGCCAGCATGACTTCCTGCCGCTTCATGCCATTCACCCGCATGGCCCACCAGCCGCCGGCGTGGGTGATCTTGTAGCCGGCTTCGGTCTTCACGACAAACGCCTGCTCGCTTTTCACAAACAAGCCGCGTATCCGCAAATCGCAGCCCGCACCGGCGCCGATGGTGGTGATGGCCTGGTTGAGCGGCACCACCTTGCGCTTCGGGCCGTTCAGCACCAGCCCCATGGACTGCTGCTTTTTGCTGCGCTCCATGATTTGCGCCAAGGCGCTGGGGCTGACCAGCATCGTGCCGTCGTTGGCCCCCTCGTCCGCCTGCTCGGTTTTGCGCACCGCCTCCGGGCCAGCCCCGAACTGGTCGAACAGTAGCGTGTGCTTGCCCAGCACCACCCGATCCTTGTGGTTCAGCACATGTTCATGGATCTTCTGGCCGTTGACGAACGTGCCGTTGGACGAGTTTTCATCGATCAGCATCCATTTCCGCTTCACCTCGCGGATCGTGCAATGGTGGCGGGAGACCGCGAAATTGTTGACGACGATGTCGCAACCGGCGTCGCGGCCCACCGTCACCTCGTATTTGTCGTCCAGCATGTATTCGCCGAGCAGATCGGCCGCAAAAAAAACTTGGATTTTCGCCATGGGCGTCGCCCCCTGTGGTCAATCGGTTGCTTAAGGCATGTTCGGTTGCGGGCAAGTCTATTACATCGCCGTGCCGATTTCGACCTTATCGGCCGGGACTAAAAAAAGCACTTGCCAATTTAAGACGACCGGTCGTATTATTTGACGCCTATGAAAACCACCAAGCAACACACCCGCGAAAAACTGCTGGATCAAGGCGTCGCGCTGTTCACCGAACAGGGCTACCACGGCGCCGGCCTGCAAGACATCCTCAACAGCGTCGGCGTGCCGAAAGGATCGTTCTACAACTATTTCGCCAGCAAAGAAGAATTTGGCGCGGCGGCGATAGGCCATTACATCGAGCCGTTCATCCAGATGCTCGACGGCTGGCTGAAGCGACCGGACTTAGACGCCCGTGCCGCGCTGGAAGGCTATTTCGGCGAACTCATCGCCGAACTGGAGCGGCGTAATTACGCCGGCGGCTGCCTGCTCGGCAACCTCATCGGCGAAATCGGCGACACCAGCGCCACCTGCCGGCTGGCCTTGAGCGCCGCCGTGCGCCGCTACCGCGACACGCTGCGGCTAGGCATCGAGCGCGGCCAACGCGAAGGGCTGTTCCGCGCCGACTTGAGCGCCGAGGAGATGGCCGACTGCCTGTCCGACGCCTGGCAAGGCGCGCTGCTGCGGATGAAGGTTGAACAGTCCGTCGCTCCGCTGCAAGCCTGTTGCCGGCATCTGCTGCGCGGCTATTTCCAGGCTTGAAAATTTTTTCGCCTCAATTCAAGACGACTGGTCGTATTGAAAGCCGCCCCTAACCCCTAAAACAGGAGACAACGCTATGCCCAAATACCTCATCGAACGCGAACTGCCCGGCGCGGGCCGACTCAGCCCGGCCGAACTGCAAGGCATTGCCGGCCAATCCTGCGCCGTGCTGCGCGGACTCGGCCCCGCCATTCAATGGATCGAGAGCTACGTCACGGACGACAAAATCTACTGCGTGTACATCGCCCCCGACGAGGCGCTGATCCGCGAGCATGCCCGGCAGGGCGGCTTCCCGGCCAACAGCGTCCGCCAAATCTTAAGCAAGATCGATCCCTGCACCGCAGAAACTAGCCCCGGCTAGCGCCAAGGCCACATTGCCTAAATAAGCCACCACCACAAAAACATAAAAGAGAGGTCAAGCCCATGAACACATCCACCACCCGCACCAAGATCCAAAGCGCCCTGCTTGCCGGCCTCACAGCCGCCGGCCTGCTCGGCGCCGTCCTGACGCCGCCAGCAGCCCAAGCCGACGAAACCTGCGCCTCGCCCTACATGAAAAAAATCACCGGACAGGAAGATTATGTCTACGTCTGGACATTGGGCGAGGAAGGCGTAGGCGACGAACAGGACAAACTCGTCACTGTCGATGTCAACCCGAAATCGGACAAATACGGCAAAGTCATCGCCCAACTGTCCGTCGGCGGCCGCAACGAGGCGCACCATTCCGACTTCACCGACGACCGCCAATACCTCTGGGCCGGCGGCTTAGACACCAGCAAGATATTCGTGTTTGACGTGAAATCCGACCCGGCCAAACCCAAGCTAGTCAAGACCCTGACCGACTTCGTGGCGAAAAGCGGCGTGGTCGGCCCACACACGATGTACGCCCTGCCCGGCCGCATGATTATCACCTGCCTGTCCAACAACAAAGACCACGGCGGGCGCACCGCGCTGGTCGAATACAGCAACGACGGCGAATACATCGCCACCCACTGGATGCCCACCGACAGCGACTTAGGCGGCGCGGTGAAGACCGGCCAATTCGCCGACGGCTACAACTACGACGTGCGCGCCCTGCCCCGCGAAAACCTGCTGCTCACGTCCTCGTTCACTGGCTGGAACAACTATATGATGGACTTCGGCAAAATGCTCGCCGACCCGGAAGCCATGAAACGCTTCGGCAACACCGTCGTCACCTGGGACTTGCACACCAAGCAGCCGAAAAAAGTCTTCGATGTGCCGGGGGCGCCGCTGGAAATCCGCTGCGCCTGGGGTGAAACACACGACTACTGCTTCACCACCACCGCGCTGACCTCGAAAATCTGGCTGATCCACAAAGACGCCAACAGCGAATGGCAGGCAAAAGCCGTCGCCGACATCGGCGAACCGGCAAAGATACCGCTGCCGGTGGATATCTCCATCTCCAACGACGACCAGCGCTTGTGGGTGAACACCTTCATGGATGGCAATACCCGCTTGTTCGATATCTCCAACCCCGACAAGCCCGTGCAAATCTACGAAAAGCACATCGGCGCCCAAGTCAATATGGTATCCTCAAGCTGGGACGGCAAGCGGCTGTATTACTCCAGTTCACTGCTGGCAAACTGGGATAAGAAAGGCAAAGACAATCAGCAGTTTCTCAAGCTCTACCATTGGGACGGCAAAGAGTTGAAAGAACAATTCGCCATCGACTTCCACGCCGAAAAACTCGGCCGCCCACACCAAATGCGCTTCGGGGCGCACGCCCTCTATTCCGGGCTGGCGGCCAAACCGGAACGACCGGCTTTGGCAGTCGCCGAGTAACTTAGCCGACGCCTGATACCCCAAGGCGCGGCGGGCACCAAGGGCAAGCGCACACTGCCAACCCCAAATCCCGCCGCGCCATCACCGCCTTACAATACACAACGCCACCGCAAGCGCCCTAGCCATTTATCGCAAGCGTTCGATTTCAACCTGCGGCAGGCCGGGTATTGCAGCGATCCAAGCCGGCTCCATGCCTTCGGCCAGTAGTTTTGTGGCTATTGCCAATGCCTGACCGTGTGCGCCTCGCTCGATGCCTTGCCCAACCCCCTGCTCCATGCCTTTTTTCATGCCCATCCGATACGTCGGCAGCTTTTCAACGTCGATGCTTAGCCTCTCGAATTCCTCGGTAATGTAGGACTTACGCAAAATATTTATATTGACTATAT
>JBJSYU010000357.1:0-5367 GCA_046089945.1 Candidatus Methylumidiphilus sp. | reverse complement strand
CAGGCGCGGTTGAAGTCTGGAACCGCTGCTTGCTGCTCACTGTGAGCACCTCGCCAATCATCATCATCGGCACCCGCATATTATGCCCCCTGGCAAGCATATCGCGCAGAGCTTTTTCGACTTCCAAATTAGACAGCGTGTAGTTGATGAACTCACGCGCCATCAATGTCACTTTTCAATGACTTGGCGATAGGCTCAGGGTACTTTCGCAGGTCTGGCTTCCATTTCGATCCTGAACGATCCCAGCCGTAATCGACGCCTTTTGGCAATGTGTGAACCTCGCCCCAGCGATCAACGTGTTCATAATACTGCTCACGGGGAGCAGTTGATTTGCCCTCGACTGGCCCCGCTGCCGCGCTTTTCCAGCAATTGCAGCCCCATGCTTTGACCGGATCATGCAGCGCCCAAAACGGATGATCCCAGGGCAACGTCAGGCCATCCCATGCCGCATGTTCAGCGCGGTGGTGCAGCGAATTGCCCAGGTGGTAAGTGCAAAACGGCAGCGCCGCCCTTAGATCCGGATCGGCCAATTGTTCATCGCGGCCTTTGGCATAGCTAACCGATAGATTGGTCTGATAGATTATCCGTGCCCGCCAATCCGCCGCTCCATTGTGTTCCCAGCCATGCCGAGCGACGATGTGGTCAAACTCCTTTTGAAACCACGCCAGCGTTTGCCCTTCATCAATAGCCTCCAGCACAGCGTCATAAAAATCAGACAACAGGTCAGCCTTTTGTGCGCCAGCTACGACGAATGCGGTGTCGTGTTCCTCGCCCTTGATATCGTCCCAGTATTCAGTTGGGAGCTTTAATCCCTCTTTTCCCAGGAAAAAATCAATCTGCTCACGGAATGGCAGCTTTGCGTTGTCAACCGACAGATCGCCGGGATTGATATTTATAGGCATTTCGGCATGTATCTACACATAATTTCTGTAGTTCAGTTGCGCCATCATCATTTGACGTTTGCGTAAAAAACATTCAATAGCTACATTGGCGCGGCGATTGCCCATTAAGTAACCAACTTTATAGCCAATAAAAAAAACCGTCATGAGCAATAAAACTGCCTCTGTATACATACACTAAACTCCTAGACTATGATTTTCCTGTTTAACATCAAAACGCCCAGCCAGCCGAGCAGTGCTGAATGCTACCGCCATCACATCCGCCATTTTTTTAGAGTCCAGCGCAGGGTACATGCGCAGCAGCGTATCGCGCAAATCCGGTAGGGACTTCGCCGCCGCAACGGCTTCGCGGATCGTGTCGATCCACTCTCCCAGCACTGGCGCGGCTTCATTAGCAAGCTGCTCAGTGTAATCGGAAACTGGCAAACGATCTTGCTCTATCCCTGCCTTTGCCGCCGCAATCTTTTCAACCGGCGTCGGCTTGTTGACAGAATTTTCTGTCGTAATGTCGATATTTGGAATGACCGAAGCCGCTTGTGCCTCTAATATCGGATCGCCATCGGTTGGAATCGGGATTTTGGTTTTGTCATTGACGTAATGCAATGGGATGCGGGTTCCAACTGCCACCAACTTAGGCAGCGCATCAGCCAGCATTTTAATGTCCTCGGATTCTTGCGTATCGAATACCAACTGGGGAGAGCGTCCAAACTCCACGTTGTGGCCGTTTAGGTAGGTCAACGGCCACAACAGAAACGCATTGATAGTAGGCTCTATTTGCCGCGCATCGGTTTCTAGCAAATAATGGCGAATTTCCGAACGTTCCAGCGAATGGGTTGCCGTTTTGCCGTCGCCAAGCGATTGCCCGGTGATGATTTTTGAAGCTGTGTCCTCTGCCCAGTCAATCATCAGCTTGAATGCTTCGCCGTTGCCTTGGGCGATAGCATTGAGAATTTCGATTGCCATCGTATCGGGTATTATTCCACCCGAACTGTGGCCCAACTGCGAAACCGCTTGCAGAAGCTTGTTTTTATCTTCGCGGGTCGCCTGCGCGGGATATTTACCGATGCGCGGCGGAATACCCAAAATTTCCAGCAATTCAGCCAAATCGCGGATTGAATAGTTGGCAAAAATGTAGGGCCACGCCAGCGAACGAACTAATCCACCACGCGACACAAAACCGGCCCGTGCTTGGTGGGAATGAACGATCCAACCGTAAGGCTGCAACTCTTCGCCTTCTGGGTTAGTGCTGCGCAGGCGGATTTCGCTGTGCGTCAATTGGTCTAGCTTAAACCAACTATGCGGCCTATGTATGATTTGCGCCGGTTTGCGTACCCCGCCATCGAGTTGCCATGACATCTCTTGGCAACTAAACCCATGGCCAATGGCATCCGTGCAATTGAGCAGCACATTGCGCATCGACAGCCGATTGACGTGGCCGGGCTTCAACGGATTTGGCTTAAGGGATTGCAATACCTCGCGGCAAAAATCTGCCGCTTTACGCTCAGCGCGGTTGGCGTTTTCCGGCGGCTTAATATCCCAGTCGAGCGTAAGAATGGCCCGCTCCCTTTTGCTCATCTCTGCATCCAAGTGGCCCCATTTTTCACGCATGTCGAGCCAGAGTTCGGACTGGTCGATAATGTTGAAATGCTCCGCATCTTCCAATATTTGCGCAAGGCGAGCGGGCGTCAACCCTCGGCTTGGATGATTCTGGAATGTGCGCTTCAGCCATGCCAGTTCCGGCGCATCGGTCTGCGTAGATTCCAGCAATTTTTCACTGAAAGGTTTTCCTTGGCTATCAAGAATCATGGAAACACCGTTACGTTTAATGCAATTTTTGCGTACACAATGGCCTGCAATCGAGTTAGTCTGTGGTCACCAAAAACAGGAGACAATGATGAAAAAGTTTGCCAAAGGCCAGAAAGTTAAAAATAGGTTTGGAGAAACGCTTACGGTTTTATTCCAAAGAGGTTGCCAAGTTTTTGTCGAGGAAGAATGCGGCGTCTGGTATCACCCAGACAACCTATACAGCATCGGGTAAAGAGCAGGGGCGAAGCTGAAGCTTCGCCCTTTTTTACTGTGCTGTCGGAAAAGGAAAGTTTGCAAAAAGCAACTCACCCACAGGCTTTTGCTTGTTCCCACCACCCACGCTGTATTTTGTCTTCACCAATCTCACATTGAACTGCCTAAACGTTTTCCTTATTTCTGGCGCATCGTTGATTGACAGAATGAATTTTCCTTTAATCCCGGCCAGTTGATCTGCAAGCTTGCCAAAATCCTCCCGACTGAAAATCCCTTCGCCGTAATAATTTTCACAGTTGAAATAGGGCGGGTCAATGTAAAAAAATGTCTCCTCGCCATCGTAGCGTGAAATGAACTCGGCATAGGGCAAGCGCTCAATGTTGACATGCTGGAGCCTCACATAAGCCGCCGTCAAATCCTCGCCAAGTGTGGCTAGGTTTAAACGCGGACGCCCTGTCCGCGATATCCCGTAAACGGGCTTATGGATGCGAGCGCCATAGCAGGTTTTCACCAGATAGAAAAACCGCACGGCGCGTTGGATGTCAGTGAGGCTGTCTGGCTCCTCTTTCAAAAACCGCTCAAACTCGTCACGCGATACCAGCAGGAATTGGAAATAGCGGACAACTTCAACCATATGATGCTTGACGCATCGGTACAGCGTGACCAAATCCCGATTGATATCATTGATCGCCTCAGACTTTGACGGCTCCTTTTTGAACAACACCCATGCGCCACCCGCGAACACCTCGCAATAGCAGGTGTGCGGCGGGATCAGCGGGATGATGGTCGAGGCCAGCCTCGATTTTCCGCCGATCCATGATAAAAAGCCTTTATTTCTAGGATTGTGAATATTCACCGTTTTTTTGCCTTGTGGTTTGGTAGGCTAACCCTGCTGCTCGCGAGCGGTGGGGAGCCTAGCTTGATTCACAGGCATGTGCTGTGGAAAGAGGGTTGGCGCCGTGCTCGAACACGGCGCTGGCCGCTCCTCTTAAATAGAATTTTGCGATGCGGGGCGTTCACCATCCCCCCTCTCCTTCGCCATCCCTAAAAGCATCATTCCCCACCGGCGGCAACATCTTGAATTGATGCTCGCCGGCGTGCGTCTTGTCCCATTTCTGCCCTTGGTCTGGCAATCCTTCCCAGTCAATCGAAGCCGGTTTTTGTTGTTGTGAGTAATACGCCAACAGCCCGGAAATTGCCCGGTCGCCATGGCGCGGCTTGCCGTCTTGGCCACGGTCACGCTTGTCGTCCATGGTCGGGCCGGTGCGGGTGTTGACCACGCGACGGTGGTCGGTAATCGTGTCCTCGTTGCGCCCAATCAGCGTGGTCTGATCCTCAAAACTGTGCTTGTACTTTGGAAACCACTCGGCATACCAGCCCGGCGTGGCCTGTATGCATGACACCAGGAACGGCCCCAGCTTTTGCAGCGCGCCTTCAGCATGGCTTGCGCCGTTGCCCCTCGCATCGAACGTCGCGTGGTGCAGGATCGGCAGGTGGTCGAGCAGCCAGTCGCGGATTTTGGCCTGGACATCAAACGGGATATTGCGCAGCTCCAGCGAAAACGCTTCGCGCCAACGGGTGGCCTCGGTTTTCTGCGTCGTCGTAGTGATCGACAAGTCGGCGGAACGGGCAAAATCCTGTCCATAGGCGGTTGGCAGTTCCGGCAGGTTATCGATGACCGGCTTGAGTTGGTCTTGGATGAATGTGTCCGTTTCGGTCAGCCGGGTCGGACACGTCACCCATTCCGGCGGCTGTTCCCAGCGGATCACCGGGACGCCGTCCACCATACAGTTCTCCAGCAACATCCTACTGAAATAGATGCCAGAGCCTTTTTTCGGGATGCACAGCAGCTCTTCGTTAGCATCATCTAACGAGGGGTAGCCCTCGAAAATTTCGTCCCGATAGGCTTTTTCGGCTTTAGCCGACCACTCCAACCCCAGAATCAGGCAAACCCGCTTGTAATAACCATCGGCCAGGGCGCGGTCAAAATCAATCGTGTGCATGTTCCAGCGCGGCAGCTTGCCGGCTTGGTAATCGCGCACCATTTCGTGAAAATCATTGTCCTCGCCGTTTTCGGTTGAAATCAAATCGACCCGCCCGCCGAGCATTCGGAACGCCATGGCCCCCTTGATAACCTCTTTCAGGTCACGGTGGAATGCCGCCTCGTCGATCCACGCATGGCCCTGGCGTCCGCGCCAGTTCCAAGGCGCGGAACTCAGCGCCTCATAAACATAGCCGGAGGAAAATTTGAGCTTGTAGCGCGTCACGTCCTGGCGTTTTTCACCAAGTACGCCATTTTCAACCACCTGCTTGGTTTCGTGGCTGGTTGACTGACAAAACTCCCCGCCGCCTTCTAAGTTGTTGAAGGCGCTGCAAAAAGGAAGACATGCCGCCAAGGCAAGTCATCCATCCAGCGGGAGCGGTCAAGCTGCCGGCGGGAGGCGCGGGC
>JBJSYU010000356.1:0-4095 GCA_046089945.1 Candidatus Methylumidiphilus sp. | reverse complement strand
GCCCGCGCCTCCCGCCGGCAGCTTGACCGCTCCCGCTGGATGGATGACTTGCCTTGGCGGCATGTCTTCCTTTTTGCAGCGCCTTCAACAACTTAGAAGGCGGCGGGGAGTTTTGTCAGTCAACCAGGCTTCGCAGCATAGCAGATAGCGCCATAGCCTTGGGATATTATTTACTGAGACGCGACAGCTAGGTCAGATTTTCTGCGTCTTTTGGTGAGGGCGGTGATCCTGTGTCAGATCGTAGAAGAAACGTAGATAGGTATTGCTGATGAGTGTTGAATGGGAAGAAGTGACAGTAGGCGAAAATAGGTGTGTTCAGCCTACTTATATCCAAGTGGAAACCGCTTTTGGAAAGCAGGCTACCAGCGAAAAAACAAACAGTGCAACGACCCCAGAGAAATTCTATTCTGTGGCGTCGCTGTTTTCGGGGTGCGGCGGCATGGATTTGGGATTTACAGGTGGCTTTTCAATATTTAAGCGCCAATATAGCCGTTTGCCATTTGATATTGTATGGTCAAATGAAATCAATGCGGCGGCTTGCAGGACTTACCGAAAGAATCTGGATAAAAAAATCCATTGTGGAGACATTTGGGAGTTCATCGAATGTCTCCCGAAGTCTGTTGATGTGCTGATTGGTGGTTTTCCTTGCCAAGACATATCCATCAACGGCAAGGGCGCTGGAATCAGTGGCAAGCGCAGCGGCTTGTATCGAGCCATGGTCGAGGCGATTAGAATCACTCAGCCTAAGATATTCGTTGCCGAAAATGTCAAGGGCTTGCTGATGCGTCACAACGCTGAATCCTTTGCGCAGATATTAAAAGATTTTGGCGCATTAGGCTATGAAGTGTCCCACGGGCTTTACCACGCAGCCGATTACGGAGTACCGCAGAGCCGGGAAAGGGTGTTTATTGTCGGCACTTTGCGCGGTTCTGGGCAGTTTGTCCCGCCGGTTGCTGAACGTGGCAAGGCAGATTGGATGACCGCAAAACAGGCTATCGGCGATCTTGAAAGCCACGAGTACGACGAGGCAATTAACCATATTTGGAGCCTAGCCAACCGCAGCCACGACCAAGGCAACCGCCAATTGGACGCCAACAAACCGGGTTATACCATACGCGCCGAATGCCATGGCAACATCCAATTCCACTATTCCCTGTCCCGGCGGATTTCAATGCGCGAAGCGGCGCGGATACAATCTTTTCCCGATGATTTTATTTTTGACGCAAAACTGAGGGAAACCGAGCGGCAGATTGGCAATGCGGTGCCGCCAGTGTTGGCTTGGCATATTGCCGATACTGTCCGAAAATATCTTGGAAAATATTACTGAAGTGGAGAAGTCATATGTCTGATAGTGCAATTGAGAAAATCGACAGCGGCAATCCAACGCCAGTCGATGAGCCACAATGTACACCGGTCAATTCAACTGAAATGATTCCCTTAGCCACCGCCCGTATCCAAGATTTAGAAGCGATCAAGCGCAGCATCGAGCGCCTGCTCGGCTATGCGGTCGCTGCCCCGGATATTGCGGTTGAAGAAAGTTTGTTGAAACAGGCCATTAAGGTGCTGCGCAAACCCTGCGGGCAGTTCACCGAAGAAGACGAGTTTCTGCTGTGGGACAGCCAAGCGCAATTGTCCAAACTGGTCAAGCCGGCGACGGATTTGAGCATTCAAATTGCCCAACAACTGAATGACAGCAATGTTATAGAGCAAGGGCAGGCGGTTACGCTATGGCAACGGCTACAGTTTTGGCGGCGCACCCGCCTACAGGATTCGCCGACGGCCAACCAATGCCAGCGCGAATTGCGTTTGATTTTGGTGTTTTTGGTCGGCTCGGTATTTATCTATGTGGTTATCCAGGCCCATTGCGCACTATTGTCCGCCGCATTAGCCGGCTCCAACAAATACATGGAGGAATGGAAAAGCCAGCAGCAGCTTATCAGCAATATGAAGCTGACCACCGACGAACCTAATGCGCCGCAATCCGCGCAATTGGAGGGCGTTCGAGAAAGCCTTAACCTATTGAGGCACCAGCTTTCGGCGTCTTCGCAGGCATTGATTGATCTGACCAAGCCAATGACTCGCGCCAATTTGTTGATTAGCGATTCCAGCGCGGCGATGTTGGCGGGTTGCCAGCATGAAGGCCCGGATGGCAAGGATGCCGGCAATCACCCGGTAGAACTCAATTTAATGGCGTGCCTGACCTTCGAGCGTGAATATGCGTCGTCGCTATACATTATCCTGTCGCGTTATATTCTGCCCTTAGTCCTAGGGATGATTGGCGCCACGGCCTATGTCGTGCGCCGCACCTTGAACCAATTGGAGACCAATAGTTATTTGCCGGCGACCCATGGCAAATTGCTGATGCGCTTGTGCCTGGGTGCTTTGCTCGGCGCGATTAGCGGCATATTCCTGTCCGACGACAGCGCGGTGCTGCAAAGCTTCAACCTGAGCTTGATTATGATCGCCTTGCTGATGGGGTATAGCGTGGAAGTGGCGTTTGGCCTGTTTGACAGCGTGATTGACCGCATGCGGGATTGGGCCGGCTCGCTGCGTCCCGCCCCGACCGACCCGTCGAAAAAACTTAAGCCCGGCGCCTAACCCGCCTTCAGCGCATCCAACATCGCCCGCGCCGTTTGCGGCCGCTCACGCGGGTTCATCGCCGTGGCGGCGTCGATGGCCTCCAGCAAAAACGCCGGATACTTGTTGCGGTAGGCGCGGGCGGTCAGCGTCATCTTGTCCTTGATGGCGCGTTCCTTGGCCGGGGGTGGCGGCTTGCCTTCGATGCTCATGCGCATGGTCGCGCCCAGCGCGTAAATGTCGCTCCAAGGCCCCAGCCGGTCGTCGCCGGTGTATTGCTCAATCGGCGAAAAGCCGCTGGACGACACCTTGCTCGGCTTCGGCGGGCCGGTGTAGGGAAACGGCTGCACCGCGCCAAAGTCCAGCAGCAGCGGCTCGCCGCCGGGGCGGATCAAAATATTGTGCGGCTTGATGTCCAGATGCAAAAAACCCTGCTCGTGGATGCACTGGATGCCTTCCAGCAGCGGCGGGAACACCTTCATCAGGAAGGACTCGCTCATCGGCCCGCTCTTCTCCTTCAGATATTCCGCCAGCACCTTGCCGTACTCGTAAGTCATCACCAAGTACACCGTTGAATTGGCTTGGAAAAAGTTCAGCACCGTGACGATGCTGGGATGGCGGAACTTGGTCAGCACCATCGCCTCCTCCAAAAACAGCTTGCGCCCCATGATGAACAGGTTGCGTGTCTCCTCGCTGTTCGGCACCACCAGATTGCCCCAGGTGCGGTGCGCCAGCCGCCGGGGCAGGTACTCTTTGATGACCACCTGGCGCTGGTCGGCGCGTTGGCGGGCCAGATAGACCGAACTGAAGCCGCCGCCGCCTAGGGAGCCGTCGATAATGTACTCGTCAACCTGTGTGCCGGGCTGCAAGAAGTACCAGGCGGCGGGATAGTCGTTTTCGTTGAAATATTGGTTCATCGCGCTTGAGCGAGGTTTCCTTGTGTGGGGTTTGGCCCTAACATGGCCGCTTGTCAAATTGACCGTATAAGGTACAAGCAAACCATGTGGATGAAAAGCATGACAGCGTTCGCCGGGGCGGAACGCGAAATCGAAGGCTGGGCGTTTGCCTGGGAAATACGCTCCGTGAACCACCGCTACCTCGACATTGCCCTGCGCCTGCCGGAAGCGCTGCGCTTTTTGGAAGGCGAAGTGCGCGGCCGCATCGGCCAAAGCGTCAAGCGCGGGCGCATCGACATCAGCTTGGCGCAAAAGAAGGCGCAGGCCAATGAGGCCGGGCTGCAATTCGACCACGTCCTGCTCGGCAAGCTGCTGGCGGCGACGGCGGACGTCGAGGCGCTCAACGGCAAGCCGCTCAGCCCGTTCACCGCGCTCGACCTGCTGCGCTGGCCCGGCGTGCTGCGCGAGGCCGACGCCGACCGCGACAAGCTGGCCGCGCCGCTGCTGGAACTGCTGGCCGAGGCGCTGGACAAGCTCGTCGCCGAGCGCGGCCGCGAAGGGCGGCTGTTGGCCGATTTGATTGAAACCCGTTGCGTCGCGCTGCGCGGCCACATCGCCGCCG
>JBJSYU010000355.1:0-2741 GCA_046089945.1 Candidatus Methylumidiphilus sp. | reverse complement strand
TTCTTCGCCAACGTCCAAGATTTAGCCGGGGCAGTGATAACGCCCGTCCGCGAGGAACAACTGCAAGAGAAACTCGGCAGCCACTACCGCCGGCTCGACTTGCAGCGGCACGTCGAGCCGGCGGTAGTGGCTGCCGAGTTTCTCTTGCAGTTGCTCTTCGCGGATGGGCGTTATCACCGCCCCGGCTAAATCTTGGACGTTGGCGAAGAATTCCAGCGCTTGCGCCGGATAGTCGAGGATTAGGTTTTTGAAGCTTTGGTCGTGGTCCATGGCTGACATGTAGCGGGGTGATTGCGGGGCGTCAGGCGGCATCTTACTCGAACCAAGGGCTTTTGCGCAGGCGCTTGCGGCGCACGGTCTGGCCGCCCGCCGCCAACATTCGCGCCGCCGTGGCGGACACAGTACAATTCAGCCTGCGCCTGGCCTTTTCCACCACCCACTGTCTGGAGGTATGCGATGTCATGGGATCAATCGAAATTCGTCAAGCCTGACGAGCATGTGTTAAAGCAAACGCTGGACGAAGAGCAGTTTCAGGTGACGCAGCGCTGCGGCACCGAGCCGCCGTTCCACAACGCCTATTGGGACAACCACCGAGCAGGGATTTATGTGGACGCGGTGTCCGGCGAGCCGTTGTTCAGTTCGCTGGACAAGTTTGACTCCGGCACTGGCTGGCCGAGCTTTTGCCGCCCGCTGGAACCCGCCAACATCGTCGAAAACCGCGACTTCTCGCATTTCATGATCCGCACCGAGGTGCGCAGCCAGCATGCCGACTCGCACTTGGGCCATGTCTTCCCCGACGGCCCGCGCCCGACCGGCAAGCGCTATTGCATCAATTCCGCCGCGTTGCGCTTCATCCCCAAAGAGGAGCTTGAGCAGGAAGGCTATGGCGAATACGCCGAATTGTTCAAATAAAAACCCAACCCGCATCCAACTAAAGGCAAGCGATGATTATCGGCAACGTAAAAGGCATCAGCAAATCGACCCGCGCCGTGCTGGCCGAGCATGGCATTTTTTCAGTAGAGGAATTGGCGGCCGCCGACGCCGAGCAACTGCTGAAAATCCCCGGCCTGTCGAAACACAAGGCCGAGCGCATGATCCGCGCCGCCAAGCATTTGGTCGGCGACATGGACAAGGAACACAGCGCGATGCGGTTGCAGGCGAAGTCGCCGCCGCGTGGCAAGCCGGACGACCCGAACGCCATCGACCTGTCCGACCCCGGCCTGTATTTGAACCGCGAACTGAGCCTGCTGGCGTTCAACACGCGGGTGCTGGAGCAGGCCAAGGACGAGGCGACGCCGCTGTTGGAGCGGCTGAATTTTTTGTGCATCTCCTGCACCAACCTCGACGAGTTTTTCGAGGTGCGCGTGGCCGGCTTGATCCAACTGGCGGAGTTGGGCGCGGCGCGCAACGAGCCGGACAGCCTCGGCGCGGCGGAGGCGCTGGCGCAGATCAGCCAGCGCGCCCACGCGCTGGTGGCCGAGCAATACCGCGTGCTGAACGATGTGCTGCTGCCGACCTTGGAGGCGCAAAACATCCGCTTCATCCGCCGCAAGGACTGGAACGCCACGCAGCGGGCGTGGCTGCAAAATTATTTCGAGCAGGAACTGCTGCCGATCTTAAGCCCGATGGGGCTAGACCCGGCGCATCCGTTCCCGCGCATCCTCAACAAAAGCCTGAACTTCATCATCTCGCTGGCCGGCAAAGACGCCTTCGGGCGCGATTTGGAGATGGCGATCCTGCAAGCTCCGCGCGCCCTGCCGCGCATCATCCAACTGCCGCACGGCGACACCGACAGCGGGCCGCACGATTTTGTGTTCCTGTCCTCGATCATCCACGCCTTCGCCGACCAGTTGTTCCATGGCATCAAGCTGCGCGGCTGCTTCCAGTTCCGCGTCACCCGCAACAGCGACATGTATCTGGACGAGGAGGAAATCGACGACTTGCTGCGCGCCGTCGAAGGCGAGTTGACCAGCCGCAATTATGGCGACGAGGTGCGCCTGGAAGTCACCCACAATTGCCCGGCCGCGCTGGTCGAATTGCTGCTGGAACAGTTCGGCCTGACCGAAGACCGTTTGTACACGGTCAACGGCCCGGTGAACCTGAGCCGGGCGCGGGAGATCTATGACTTGGTGGATCGGCCGGATTTGAAATACCCGTTGTTTGTCGCCGGCCTGCCGCGCCAGCTTGCCAGCTACAAGGACGACATCTTCGAGGCGCTGCGCAAGCAGGATATCTTGCTGCACCAGCCTTACGAATCCTTCGGCCCGGTGGTCGAGTTGATACGGCAGGCGGCGGACGACCCGCAAGTGGTGGCGATCAAGCAGACCCTATACCGCACCGGCTCGAATTCGCCTATCGTCGAAGCGCTGATCCGGGCGGCGCGGGCCGGCAAGGAAGTCACCGTCGTCGTCGAACTGCTCGCCCGCTTTGACGAGCAGGCCAACATCTCGCAGGCCAACCGCCTGCAAGAGGCCGGGGTGCAAGTGGTGTATGGCATCGTCGGCTACAAGACGCATGCCAAGATGCTGCTGATCCTGCGCCGCGAAGGCAAGCAACTGCGCTACTACACCCACCTCGGCACCGGCAACTACCATTCCAAAACCGCCCGCGCCTACACCGACTATGCCTTGTTCAGCGGCGACCAAGACTTGGGCGAGGACGTGCGCCGGGTGTTTGTGCAACTGACCAGCTTGGGCAAAATGAGCAAGCTCAACAAGCTGCTGCAATCGCCGTTCACGCTG
>JBJSYU010000354.1:0-5490 GCA_046089945.1 Candidatus Methylumidiphilus sp. | reverse complement strand
GCCCGCGCCTCCCGCCGGCAGCTTGACCGCTCCCGCTGGATGGATGACTTGCCTTGGCGGCATGTCTTCCTTTTTGCAGCGCCTTCAACAACTTAGAAGGCGGCGGGGAGTTTTGTCAGTCAACCAGGGAGCTTGACACCGGTCTTGCTTTCAATATCGGCCAGCAAAGGCGTCAAGTCGCGCAGTTCTGAACCCGCCAAAACGCTGAGGCTGTTTGCGCCAGCCGCCGGCTTGTCCTCGTTGCTTTGCTGATTGCAGGCTGAAACCACTAGCGCGGTAGCAATCAGCAGGAGTGCTTTGAATAAGCTGTTCATCGTTCAATTCCCCTTGTAGCGTTGTTCGATCATCACAATCATCTGCTCCAAAATCTCATAGGTGGGCGGCTCGACGACGTTGACTAAAATATCAGGAACCGTCAGGTTATGCGCCTTCACATACTCGCGGAAACCGGCACCATCGTGGTTGCGGAAACCATGCTCGATAGCCAGCTTTTGCAACTCCGGGTCATCCATCAGCGCCAGCCCCAGTTGGTTGCCTTTATCGTTGAATGGGACTAGGAAATGCTTGGTGAAAATTGTAGGCTCCGGGTATAGCAGCACCATCTTGTCATTGATGCCGGTATTGGGGCGGGACGCCTCTTCCAGGTATTGGGCTTCGTAAATCATGACCAACGGCGCTTTCCCCGGCCCCATGACCAGATAATCATTGAACGGTGCGGCGCTGGAGTTTTCCACAAAGCCTTGGCGCAGAAACAGCGATTGCAGCGGCTGGATAATCGGCGTGATCTGTGCGCTGGAATCGACAATATTGTTGTTGTTGAGAATATAACTAGCTAAAGCCAAGTACATCGCCGCGCTATTGGATTGGCGCACGTCAGTGGTGCCCATCAGCAGGCTTTTCTTGACATTGTAGCCCGCATTTTTAGCTAGGTCGCTCCAGCGTTTCTCGGCGATGACGAATTGCAACAGCCGCGTCATGTCGATGATGTAATACACGCCATCGCGCTGGCTGACGATGCCATTGGCCTCCAAAATGCCGGCGATCAACTTCCATGAGGCGACCGCCATCGGCGTGAAAAACACCTCATAGGCTTTATTTTTGCCGGCCTCGCGCTTGATCTTCTCGGCGGCGGGCGCACCCGACGGAAATGCGAAATCGTATTCCTTAAGCCTGAATTGGGTGGCAATTTGCCGGGAGCCGGCTTTTTCCACTTCCACGGCCAAGCCTTTCTTCGCCAGCGCAGCAATGACGCGGGGGTCGTTGAAGAAGTCCTCCTTTTCCGAGCCGATCAAGCCGCGCACCGTGACGACGCGCTGCTGGGCAAGCTGCTCGTTGACCGAGACATAAATGCCGGCGCCTAGGCCCAGCACAAGCAGCAGGGTAAGCAAAGGGGCAAGTTTTTTCATGGGTGTCGCCTAGTTTGAGGTTCAAAGGAAGGGGCGCTGACAACCGTATGCGCGGTGCGGCAGATTTTGTCCCTTTTTGGCCGCATTGGCAAATGGCCCGCCGCTGCCAAGCGTATTACACAGGCCATGTTGCAAAGTCGTGACAGCTTTTGCGCACCCCCGCCGCAAAGGCTTAGAATTGCCCTATTGCCAACCCGCCAAAACTCAGGAGGCGAACATGTCCACCGTGCAAGAGGAAATCTGGGAAATCTTAAACCGGCTCGCCGTCAGCGCAGCCGAAACCGACCGCAGGATGCAGGAAACCGACCGGCAGATGCGGGAAACCGACCGCAGGATGCAGGAAGCCGGCCTCAGAATGCAGGAAACCGACCGCCAGTTGCAGGAAACCGACCGCCAGTTGCAGGAGACTGCGCGCAAAGTGAAAGAGGTGACCCAGGCCATCGGACGCTTGGGCAACCGCTTGGGCGAGTTCGTCGAGGAGATGGTGCGCCCAGCCGTCGTGCGGCTGTTCCAGGCTTGGGGCATCGCCGTGCATCAAGTTTCGACCCGCGTCTATGCCGAGCGTGACGGCGATTCGATGGAAATCGACCTGCTGGTGGTCAACAGCAGCGACGCGATTTTGGTGGAGACGAAAAGCGAATTGAAGATCGACGATGTGCGCGAGCATATCGACCGGCTGGGCCGCTTCAAAACGCTCTGTCCGCAGTACAAAAGCTTCCGCGTCATGGGCGCGGTGGCGGCGATGGTGGTGCCGGAGGACGCCGCCCGCTTTGCTTACCGGCAAGGCTTGTTTGTGCTGGGCCAAAGCGGCGACACGGTGACGATACGCAACGGCGCGGATTTTAAGCCCAAGGCGTGGTGAGCTGGATACTCCGCCTGCAAGCGGCGCTTGCCCGGATTCTGGACTAGCATTAGGGTTTTGCGGCGTCTGGCTGCGAAAGCCGGACATCCACCACCGCCTGCGGGAGAGCGCCACGCGATGATTTTCAATTCCCTAGAGTTCGCCCTTTTTCTGCCCATTGTGCTGGCGCTGTATTATGCCAGCGGCCATAAGGCGCAGAATTGGATATTGCTGATTGCCGGGTATATCTTTTACGGATTTTGGGATATCCGCTTTTTGTTTTTGGTGTCGCTGTCCACGGTGCTGGATTATTGCACAGGACTGATGATAGGCCAGGGCCGCATGAGCTTGGCGCAACGCCTCGCCCCCAGTGCGCATTTGTTGGGGTTTGCGCTGCTGTTTCTATTGCCGGATTGGCATGGCATCCACTGGGACGGCGGCGGCATGAGTGCAAATGATTGGGCGCGGCTATTGACGCCCACCGCATTTGGCCTAAAGGTATTAGCCTTGTCCGCCGCCGCCGTCAGCATCGCCCACGCCTTATACCCCCTGCTCGAAAAACTCCCAGAACCGCAAAAGCGGCTGTTTTTCCTGCGCTGTAGCCTGTTTGGGCAGTTGGGCATGCTGGGGGTGTTCAAGTATTACAATTTCTGCGTCGATAGCGCCGGGCATCTGGCCGAACACTTAGGCTTAAACGCGGCGTCCTTGCATTTGGATATCGTCTTGCCAATAGGCATTTCGTTTTACACCTTCCAAACTTTAAGTTATGTCTGCGATGTGTATTGGCGGCGCATGGAACCGGTCGCCCGCCTGCGCGATTTTGCCTTGTTCGTCTGTTATTTCCCGCCCTTGGTCGCCGGGCCGATTGAACGCGCCTCGCATTTGGTGCCGCGCATACTCGGCGAACGCCGCGCTAATTTCGATCAATTCGCCCAAGGCGGGTATTTGATTCTACTTGGCTTGGCGAAGAAAATGGCGATAGCCGACGGATTGGCGGATTCGGTGTCAAGCGTCTACAACAGCACGGGCGCGGTGGGCTGGCTGGATGTGGCAGTGGGGACGGTGGCATTTGCGTTGCAGATTTATGGCGATTTTTCCGGGTATTCGGATATCGCCAGCGGCGTGTCGCTGTGGTTTGGCATCGATTTGCTGCGCAATTTCAACCAGCCGTATTTTTCGCTGAACCCCGCCGAATTCTGGCGGCGCTGGCATATCAGCCTGTCCAGTTGGCTGCGTGATTACCTGTATATTCCGCTGGGCGGCAACCGGGGCGGCGAAGGCCGGACGCAGCGCAATCTGCTGCTGACCATGGTGCTGGGTGGATTATGGCACGGCGCGGCGTGGAATTTTATTCTGTGGGGCTTTTATCAGGGCAGTTTGCTGGCGATACACCGCGCCATTGTCGGGCCGAAACCGCGAGAATTTACCGGGACGCTGTGGGCACGTTTGCCGCGCATGTTGTTTTTCTTTGTGTTTGTCTGTTATGGCTGGCTGTTGTTCCGCGCCAACTCCTTTGGGCAGATTGTTGATTTCACACGCATTTTGCTGTCTGATTTTTCCGATATGACGCTGCACATGAAACGCCCGCCGCTGGGGGCCATGCTGGGGCTTGCGGTGTTGGCTGTCATTGAAGTCGCGCAATTCAAAACCCAGTCCGTGCATTTTTATGCCCGCTGGCCGGTTTTCGCCCATGGCGCGGTTTATGCCATGCTCGTCACATTATTCTTGCTGGGAATCTCCAATGGCGGCGCACAACAGTTCATCTATTTTCAATTCTAACGCTGAACCGGTATTGACCGGGCGGCGCATTGCGGCGGCGGCCGGTTGGGCGCTGGTTTGGCTGGCTTTGATTGATATTGCCATCAATCTGCTGTTCGCCATGCCAAAATCCCCGCTGCTGCGGCCGAATTCCTTGCAGCAATACTTCGATTATGGCCGTTCGGTGGAAGGCAAAATCCGCCGATCAGTCGGCGAAACCAAAGAAACCACGGCGCTGGTGGCGTATGCCGGCTGGCTGGAAACTGACGAGGCCGACACCTTGCCAACCCGCGCCAGCGGCCCCGGACATGCGCTGATTGCCGCCTACGGCCAGTCGTTCACCTTCCAATTGTGCGAGGCGCTGAAAAAGCTCGATCCCCGGTTTGAACTGCGCCCGGCGAAAGGCGGGCCGGGTGCGCCGCTGGCGCATTCTTACGCGGCGTTCCAGGCCGACATAAGCCGCCAGCAGGCCGATATCGCGGTAATCGGCATCCTCGCTTCGTCGCTGCCGCGCAATGTGTCGCCGACAACGATGACGGCGTGGTTTGAGGCGCCGACGCCGTTCACCTATCCGCGCTATCGATTGATGGACGGCAAGCTGGAGGCCACTGACCCGTTCCTGCACTCGATGGCGGACTTGCGCGCCGCGCTGCGCGAACCGGCGCGTTGGCAGGCGTATGTGGATTTTCTTCGGCACAACGACCCGGCGTTTGACCCGTGGGTGTTCGAGTCCGGCCTGCTCGACCATTCCGCGTTGGCGCGGCTGGTGCGCCGGGGTTACGGGCAGAAGCATTTGCACGATGTCAACGCCCGCTATTGGGGGCCGGACGGCTTCACCAACGCCGACGGTTTGCTGGATGTGTCGGTGGCGCTGATGGCGGATTTTGCCGCGCAGGCCAAAGCCAAAGGCCAACTGCCGTATATCGTTCTGTTTCAAGACCGGGGCTATCAAGACCACCTCGTCCGCGCTTTCGGCAAGCGCCTAGACCGCCTCGGCATTCCCTATTTCAGCACCCACCAGATCGCGCCCTCGACCAATCCGCGCAATTTCGTCGCCGACGGCCATTTCCGCCCCGAAGTCGAAATGGAGCTGGCGCGGGCGTTTCGGCGTGATGTGTTGGGCAGGTTGAATTGGGCGGAATGAGGCGGCGCTTAACGCCGCCAATAATGTCGGCCGCGATAATGATGGCGATGGCGGTGATAAGTCCGGCCGCTGCCGCCGGATTCCGCCGCCGGGTCTTGCGGCGCGTCGCTGAATTGGGTGCGGACGCCTGGGTCTAGGCGGCGGTAGCCGTTGGCGTCGGCGGCTGGCTCTTGGAAATATTGTGGGAACGCCGCAGACGGCTGCGGCGGCGCGGCGGGTAGATCCAGGCTGGGCGCGCGGCCTTGGCGCTCCAATTCGCGGCGGTTCAGCCAGTCCTGCACCTCGCGCACACGGTCGCGGTAATTCACCGCCTCCTCTTCCTCATCGTCGTCGTCATCCTC
>JBJSYU010000353.1:0-2845 GCA_046089945.1 Candidatus Methylumidiphilus sp. | reverse complement strand
CAGCCGCAGCGCCTCCCCGCGCCGCAAGGCTGTATGGATATCCTTCGCCAACGCGATCAATTCCTCAATCACCTGTGCGGTTTCCACGCCTCGATTGCGGTAACGGTTCAAGGCGTGTTCCAGCAAGTCGGAGTATTTTTTCAGTTGCACAATATTCGTGGCAAAGCGGCTGCGGATTTCCCCGGCAATTAAGCGCTGCAACAGTTCCACCGCCAAATTCCGTTGCTTCATTTTGCGCACGTCGGCGAGGAATTCATCCGACAAAATACCAATGTCCGGCTTATCCAAACCCGCCAACGCGAAAATATCCACCACCCCCGACGCTTGCAAATGTTGCGAAAGCAGTTGCCGCACAATAGCGTCCTTGCTGCGGCCATCCTGCTTGGTGTCCGCTCCATCGTGCTTGCCCAAAATGGCTTTGACGGCTTGCAGAAAAGCGATTTCCTCGCGCAAGGGTTCGGCTTCCGCATAGGTTCGGCACAGCGCATAGGCTTGGCCGACCGCCAGCACGGCATCGGCAAAACGTTTCTTGCCTTCCTTGCCGTCATCGGTCGTCGGCAAACCCAAAATATGCTCAGCCGCCCCGCTCAGCGCCGCGAGAGCATTCTGCTTGATAAGTCGCCTATCGAAGCCATCCAACAGCGAACGGGCAATATCCAAGTGCATCAGCAGCGCCGCGAAAGCCTCCGCAATATCCACCGCCGGCTTGCCGCGCCCGCCGCCGCTGGCATATTGGGCAATGGCGTTTTTCAGGTCGGCGGCAATGCCGATATAATCCACCACCAAGCCGCCCGGCTTGTCCTTGAAAACCCGGTTCACGCGGGCAATCGCCTGCATCAGATTGTGCGCCCGCATCGGTTTATCGACATACAGCGTGTGCAGGCAAGGCACATCAAAGCCGGTGAGCCACATATCCCGCACAATCACCAATTGCAAGGGATCATCGGGATTTTTGAAGCGCTTTTCCAAGTGTTTGCGAACTTCTTTTGAATAAATATGCGCTTGCAAATGCTCGGCGTCCGTCGCCGCGCCGGTCATCACCACTTTAATAACCCCTTGCCGGGGATCGTCGCTGTGCCAAGCCGGGCGAAGCTGGATAATCGCATCATACAGCCTTACGCAAATCTCCCGGCTCATGCCGACAATCAAACCCTTGCCCGCCAAGGTTTCCGCGCGCTCTGAAAAATGTTTCACCACATCATCGGCAATCTTAGCCATGCGCGGTTGCGCGCCGACGATTCTTTCCAATTCCGCCCAGCGGCGGCGCATATCCGCCGAGGTTTGGTCGGCTTCGTCTTCGGTCAATTCATCAATCGCGGCGTCCAGTTGCGGCTTGGCTTCCGGCGGCAGATCGAGGCGGGCCAGCCGCGATTCATAATACGTCGGCACCACTACGCCATCTTCTTCTGCCTGCCGCATATCGTAGACATGCACATACTCGCCGAACACCTGCTGCGTGTCGCGGTCGGCTTGTTCAACCGGAGTGCCGGTGAAGGCGATAAATGTCGCATTCGGCAAGGCATCGCGCAAATGCCGGGCATAGCCATACTGGATTTTGCCGGTTTCGCGGTGCATCGTCGCATCCAGTCCGTATTGGGTGCGGTGGGCTTCGTCGCAGATGACCACCACATTATGGCGGTCGGACAATACCGGATGGATGTCCTCTGCTTTGTCCACCAAGAATTTCTGAATCGTGGTAAAGATAATGCCGCCGGAAGGACGCCCTGCGAGTAACTGCCGCAACTCAGCGCGGGATTCCACTTGTCGCGGCGTTTCACCCAATAACGATTTAGCCGAGGCAAAATGGCCGAATAACTGGCCGTCCAAATCATTGCGGTCGGTGATGACGACAAGGGTCGGATTCGCCATGGCGCTGGCCCGCATTATTTTAGCGGCAAGGCAGACCATAGACACCGACTTGCCGGAGCCTTGGGTATGCCAAACCACCCCGCCTTTGCCATCGCCGGCGATTGTCGAAGCCGCGATGATGCGCCGCACCGCCAGCCGCACCGCATGGAATTGGTGGTAATTGGCAATCTTCTTGACGGTTTCCTCGCCGTCTTCAAACAGCACGAAATAGCGCAGATAATCGAGGAACACCTCAGGCTTGAAGACGCCGCGAATCAGGGTTTCCAAGCCGGCAAACCGGCCTAGCGGATCAAGCGTTACCCCGTCTATCGTCCGCCATTTCATAAAGCGTTCGGTGTCGGCGGTCAGCGAACCGAGCCGGGCATCCGCGCCGTCCGACACCACGCAAACCGCATTGAACTGGTATAGGTCGGGAATGTCGGTTTTATAGGTTTGAATCTGTCGCCAAGCCGCCCATATATCCGCGTTCTCGTCGGCCAGATTTTTGATTTCAAGGTTGCCCAACGGCAGGCCATTCAAAAATATGAGCGTATCCGGGCGGCGGGTCTGCCTAGGCCCTTCGATGGTGAACTGATTCACCACGGCCCAATCGTTATTGTGCGGATGGTCAAAATCGATGATGCGCGCCAGCGCGCCCCGCGTGTCCGCGCCGACGCGGATATCCACCGGCACGCCGCCGACGAGGCGCTGGTGAATCTGTTGATTGGCGCTGAGCAGGCCGGGACTATTCGGATTGACCACGCAACGGGCGACAATCTCCACCTGTTCAGCCGGCAAACCCGGATTCAGCCGCGCAATCGCCGCCCGCAAACGGCCCCACAGCACCACGTCTTTATAACAAGCCCGTTCCGAGTGTGCGCCATCGGGGGCAATGTCCGGGCCGTGCAGCACGGCATAGCCTAATTCGCGGAACCAAGCAAGCGCCGCCTGTTCCACAGCGGCTTCGGTGATGAAGGACGGCGGCATGGGATTATTC
>JBJSYU010000352.1:0-6273 GCA_046089945.1 Candidatus Methylumidiphilus sp. | reverse complement strand
CACAAGGGTCGCAAATCATCGAAGACATCGCCCGCCGACATTATGTCAGCGTGGACGCGGCCATGACCCTGCTGCAAGCGCTGGTCAATGGCGGCGGCACGATGGCGCAATTCAGCCACCCGGAGTTCGGCGGGTCGGGGCAATGGATGCAAGGCGGCATGACCATGGTCGGCGACATGTTCAACAACAATCTAAAGGCCAAGGTGGACAACCTGTGTTACGAACTGGCCGGGGTGTTGGCGAATCAGCCCTTGTTCGCACCGCAACCGCCGCCGCAAAACTACGGCCAGGCCAGCCTGTTTGTGGACAACAGCGGGCAGTGGTGGCCGGGGGATTTGGGTTCGCCCTCGTCCAGCGGCGCGCAGAACAATCTGCGCTATGCGATTTTTCCGGCCAGCCGCCGCTTGGCCATCGACCTCAACGGCGCGGTGACGGTGTACGACACGCTAGACCATCAAATCGGCGGCGTCGGCCAGCAGCAGGGCGGCGGCGCGTCGTTCACGTTCACCAGCCAATACGGGCTGGTGCCGGTGTCCAGCCTGCCGGTGGTCAGCGGCTTCAACCCCGCGCCGCCCCCGGCGTATGAGCCGCAGCCGTTCAACAACCCCGCGCCGGTTTACGATGCGCCGAATGCGGCGGAAGCCGATATTTTTGCGAAAATCGAAAGGCTGGCCGAATTGCGCCAGAAAGGTATTTTGTCGGACAGCGAATTCGCGGCGAAGAAGTCCGAATTGCTGAGCCGGATTTGAGTTGCTTGTGCTAATCCGCTTCGGTTACGACATTAGCCTGCGCTTCGCCGCACCCACGGAAATGATTATGCTGCTGCACACCCACCCCAGCCTAAGCGGGGCGATGCGGCGTTATGAAAACCTTCGCACTGAACCGCCGATCAGCCTGGAGCCGTTCATCGACCTGTATGGCAACCATTGCACACGGGCGAGTTGCGGCGCCGGGGTATTGCGGCTGCTGAATAATGGCATTATCTGCGACAGCGGCATGCCGGATATCCAAACCCCAGAGGCGCGGCAACATAGCCTGCGCGAACTGCCCACTGAAACCCTGCATTATTTGATGGGCAGCCGCTATTGCGATTTGGAGCAGCTTTCCGCCATCGCCTGGAATCTGTTTGGACTCGGCCCGACCGGCTGGGGCCGGGTGCAGGCGATTTGCGATTGGGTGCATAGCCATGTGACATTTGGCTACCAGTATGCCCGCGTGGATCGCACCGCCTACCAAACCTTTGTCGAACGCCGTGGCGTGTGCCGCGACTATACCCATCTTGCCATCGCGCTGTGCCGCTGCATGGGGATTCCGGCGAGGTATGCCACTGGTTATTTAGGCGATATCCATGTGCCTGCCGATCCGAATCCGATGGATTTCAGCGCATGGTTTGAGGTGTTTCTCGGCGGGCGCTGGCATACCTTTGACGCCCGCAACAATACCCCCAGGGTCGGCAGAATTTTGATGGCGCGTGGCCGCGACGCCGCCGATGTGGCGCTGACCACGACATTTGGTCGGCATGTGTTGGAAAACTTCACGATTTGGACGGATGAAGTCACTGAGGCGCAGGCCCGCTGGATGGCATGAGCCACCCGTGCGGGCGAATGTCGCCGCCCGCATTGTTCTTCGTCAGCGGGCAACCCTTCCAAGTCGTACAAAACAACCGATTGACTGTAACTAAGGCAGTTTGTGCGCCAATGCGTGAAGCTTCGCTTGCGGCCCCTTGCTTTTTTATAGGCCACCTTGCAAGCGCCCTTGTCCACCGAGTGCTCCTTGCTTGTTGCGGCAAGCCATGCCGCCTTTGGGTGGGCGCGACATCCGCCAAGATGGCCTGAGCCATCTCATGCGGCGGATTAAGCGCGGTGATTAGCCGAAAGTGGACATTAGCGGCGGCATCGGGTGCAATGGACGGACTCCAGCGGACGGAAAATATTGGCTTGCAGGCCAAATGCAGGCCGGCCCCCAAACCTACTCTCTACGTTCCCATGGCCTTATTCCCACGCCACCACCGCCTAGGCGCCCTGCGCCACCGCAATTTCCGCCTGTTCCTCGCCGCCCGTTTCGCCGCCACCCTCGCCGTGCAGATGCAGGGCGTCGCCGTCGGCTGGCAGGTGTATTCCTTGTCCGGCAATCCGCTGGATTTGGGGCTGATTGGCCTCGCGCAGTTTTTGCCGTTCGCGGTGTTGGTGCTGCTGGCCGGGCAAATCGCCGACCGCGCCAACCGCCGCCTGATTTTGTTTGGCTGCTACGCGGTGGAGTGCCTGTGCGCGGTGTTGCTGCTGCACTTCACCTTGTCCGGGCTGGCGGCGGTGTGGCCGGTGTTTGCGGTGATGGCGCTTTACGGCGCGGCGCGGGCGTTCATGATGCCGACCGGCCAGGCGTTGTTGCCGAATTTGGTGTCTGAGCAGCATTTCGCCAACGCCGTCGCGCTGAGTGCGTCCAGCTTCCAAGCCGCGACGCTGACCGGCCCGACGCTGGGCGGATTGCTGTATTTATTGGGGCCGGATGCGGTGTATTTCAGCGTCGCCTGCCTGCTGCTGTTGTCGCAGGTGTTGGTGCTGTCGATCCGCATCGTCCACAAAGCCGCCAGCGCCCAGCCGGCGACATGGCACACGTTTCTGGAAGGCTTGCGTTTCGTCTGGGCCAAGCCCATCGTGCTGGGGGCGATTTCGTTGGATTTGTTCGCCGAGCTGTTTGGCGGGGCGACTGCCTTGCTGCCCGCCGTCGCCAGCGACATCTTGCATGTCGGGCCGACTGGGCTGGGCCTGCTGCGCACCGCCCCTGGTTTAGGCGCGGCGTTGACCGCGCTGGCGCTGGCGTATTTCCCGATCAGCCGCCGAGTCGGGCGCTGGATGTTCAGCGGCGTGGTGTTGTTTGGCGTGGCGACGGTGTTGTTTGGGCTGTCGCAGGATTTTTACTTGTCGCTGGCGGCGCTCACCTTGCTTGGCGTCGGCGACATGGTCAGTGTGTACATCCGGCAAATGCTGGTGCAGTTGGAAACGCCTGATGCCATCCGCGGCCGCGTCAGCGCGGTGAACGCGGTGTTCATCGGCGCCTCCAACGAGCTGGGCGAATTCGAGTCCGGCTTGGCGGCGGCGTGGCTGGGCGTCGTCCCGGCGGTGATGGTCGGCGGTGCCGCCACCTTGCTGGTGGTGGCCTTATGGATGCGCGGCTTTCCGGGGCTGCGGCGGATGGATCAGTTTCCTTTGGCGCGGCGGTGAGTTTGATGACAGCCTAAGCCGTTTATAATGGGCAACCTTGCCATCCACAATTGTGAGACCGTCATGAATTGGAACATCGCCGAAGCCAAACGGCACTTTGCGGAAGTTATTAAACAAGCCGCTGAAAACCCGCAAGTGATCTATCAACATGACCAAGCAGTGGCGGCAGTGGTCGGTGCGGCAGAATTCGCCGAATTCGACGCTTGGCGCCAGTTGCACGGCCTAGCCCCGAAATTGGACGAGGTATTCGCCGAACTTCGTGCGCTGGCAGATGGCGACGACAATCCCCTGCCTGATCCAGAGCGCAGTGGCCGCAGTAATGCCTTTGTGGAAATGCTAGAGCAAGAAGGCGAGGCGGATGTATCTGGTTGACACCAATATTGTCAGCGAATTGTTGCGTCCTCGTCCCAATCCCGGCGTGATATCTTGGATTGCCACCCAGCGCACAGTCGCGTATGCCGCTGTCTCGGTGGAAGAGGCCATATTTGGACTAAGCCGCAAAGATAATCTGCGGCTTTTGCAAGGTTTTGAGCGATTTTTGGCTGAGCGCTGCACGGTGTATCCGGTGACAGAAGACATTGCACGCCGCGCGGGCACCATGCGTGGTGAATTTTCAAAGCGCGGCATTGTCCGCTCACAGCCGGACATGTTGATAGCAGCCACAGCCCAAGTGCATGCGCTGACTTTAGTGACTCGCAACGTCCGTGATTTCAAGGATTGCGGTATTGGATTGTTAAATCCATTTACAGCGGATTTTACCTAAAGTTGATTGTTGGATTACAAATTGACAAAGAGGGTTTTGTGGTATGATTGAAAATATAAAATCTGAAGATATAAGCGCTTATTCAGCGCTGGTTACGGCTGTCATCGCATTGGTGGCGCTAATCATAGCTGTTGTGCAGGTTGTTGTGAGCAAGCACGAGGCCCGTTTGGGAATTGCAAAGTCTATTTACAAAGATTATCTAGCTCTAGCGTTCGCAAATCCGCAGCTCTCATCTCCATCTTATCCTAAAAACAGTCCCCGTTTTAAAACTTTCTCGAAATCTACGGATGATTACGAAAGGTATGAGTATTTTGTTTCATATCTTCTGTTTGCGGCAGAAGAAATTTTAGACTTAACCAAGAACAGCACAGCTTGGCGAAATACATTGCGTGACCAAATTCGTTGGCATGCTTTATATTTGGAAAGTGTAGATTTTATAGAGCAACATTATTCGTTCGATCTGCTGGCGCTGGTGGAAGAAGCTATTAGCGAATATAACAATGAAGATACGCACGATGGTGATGTATGAAAATAGAACTTAGCCGAATTACTTTTGATCCTACCGAGATGGGAGGACAGCCTTGTTTGCGCGGCATGCGCGTAACAGCGGGCATAGTCATTCCGCTATACTAGCGCTATATCCTTATTTGGAAGAGGAAGACATTATCCAAGCGTTGCGCTATGCTGCAAACCACAGGGCGGATACCGATCCGCTTTTTCTTTTGAGCCAAAATCCATAACCCTTTACAACCCACCACGCGAGACCCACCATGAAATACGCCATCATCTCAGGTAGCCACCGCCCGCAATCGCAATCCGGCAAAGTCGCCCGCTTTATCGCGGAGCGCTTGCCTGCATTGAATCCCGAAGCCTCAAGCTATATTTTGGACTTGGGCAAGACGCCTTTGCCGTTGTGGGATGAGGGGATTTGGGCGAAAGACCAAACAATCCTCGATATCTGGAATCCGATTTCCGCCGAATTCGCCAACAGCGACGCGGTGGTGGTGATTGCGCCGGAATGGGGCGGCATGGTGCCTGCGGCCTTGAAAAACCTGCTGCTGTTTGCCGCCGACGGTTCGCTATACCATAAGCCGGGTTTGATTGTCGGCGTGTCGTCCTCGCGCAATGGCGCGTATCCGGTCGCCGAATTGCGGGTCAGCAGTTACAAGAACACGCATATCCAGTATATTTCCGAGCATGTGATTGTCCGCCAAGTCAATGAGGTGCTGAACGGCGATGAACCGCAATCCGAGGACGACACGCTGCTGCGCAAGCGCTTGGATTACAGTTTGGCGGTGCTGGCTGAATATGCCAAAGCCTTGCAGGCTGTCCGCGCCAGCGGCGTGTTGAAGCGCAAGGAATATCCGTTCGGAATGTGACGCGATGAAGCCCCAATACCGCAGTGCGCCAGCCGCTTCCACGTCGCTTCCACCCGGCATTCCGTATATTATCGGCAATGAGTTTGCCGAGCGTTTCAGCTATTACGGCATGCGGGCGATTCTGGTGGTGTTCATGACGCAATACCTGGTGGACGCCAGCGGTGTGCGGGCGGCGATGAGCGACAGCGAGGCAAAGGGCTACTTCCATTTGTTTGTCTCGGCGACGTATTTTACGCCGTTTTTCGGGGCGCTTTTGGCGGATGGGGTGTTGGGCAAATACCGCACGATCATGCTGCTGTCGCTGGTGTATTGCCTGGGCCATTTTGCGCTGGCCTTGGACGACACGCGGCTGGGCTTATTGTTGGGGCAGTCCTTGATTGCGCTGGGCGCGGGCGGCATTAAGCCCTGCGTGTCGGCGCACGTCGGCGATCAGTTTGGCGCCAGCAACCAGCATTTGTTGGGGCGGGCGTTCAGCGGGTTTTATCTGGCGATTAACTTGGGCGCGTTTGTGTCCATGCTGCTGGTGCCGTGGCTGTTGCAGCGCTACGGCGCGGCAGTCGCGTTTGCGGTGCCTGGGGTATTGATGCTGCTGGCGACCGGATTGTTTTGGGCCGGCCGCTGGCAGTTTGCGCATATTCCGCCGACGGGCTTGGGCTTTGTGCGCGAAGCCTTGAGCAGCGAGGGTTTGCGCGGTCTGGGCAAGCTCGCCGGGATTTACCTGTTCATTGCGATGTTTTGGGCCTTGTTTGACCAAAACGGTTCGTCTTGGGTATTGCAGGCGCAGCAGATGGATCGGGTACTTTTTGGCTATGAGATTCTGCCATCGCAAATCCAAGCCGCCAATCCGTTGTTGATTGTGTTGCTGACGCCGCTATTCCAGCAGGTGCTTTATCCAAAACTCGGTGTTTAT
>JBJSYU010000351.1:0-11993 GCA_046089945.1 Candidatus Methylumidiphilus sp. | reverse complement strand
ACCATTAGGCCAAAAAACGCAAACGACCGCGTCTCGCCTTTAGGGCCGACCCTAGCGCCGCATCGGCCGGGCGGCGGATTTTCCAGCAAGAGCAACGGCTTGCAATGACGCGGCCGGTCGCCTGCCGACTCAATCTTCGCCTCTGGCATGGAAGCTGCCGCCGCCTAAGGCATCAGCGGCGTGTCCACGGCCCACGCGCATGCCACGCTCAACGGGGCTTTTCTCCCCTCTCCCTTTGGGGAGAGGGGACTGACTTCAGAACCGCCTTATATGCTGAGCGTTTCAGGCATAAGGCGGGATAGGCGTGCAAAGCTTGCTTTGGACATTTCAAACCCGTCCAAAGCCAGCTTTGGACTCCGGGTGTTTGCTCAACAAATGCGCGGCAACGGGTCGTCTTCCAATTCCTCGATGATGCGCTCGCCGCCGAGCCGGGTTTCCAGCACGACGCGGGCCGGGCCGGTTTGCGCTTCGCCGATCAGTGCGGCGTCGCTGTAGCCCAAATCGTGCAAGCGTTGCAGCGCGGCGGCCGCTGATTCCGGGGCCAGCGCGGCGACGACGCGGCCTTCGCAGGCGAGGAAATACGGGTCATAGCCGAGCATTTCGCAGACGGCGCGGACGGCGCCGCGCACCGGGACGCGGGCTTCCGCCAGCCGGATGGTCACGCCGGCCGCACGGGCTATTTCATGGGCGACGGTGGCGAGTCCGCCGCGGGTCGGGTCGCGCATGAAGCGCAGGCCCGGCACCTGCGTCAGCGCTTGGGTGATCGGCAGCACACAGGCGGCGTCGGACTGCAAATCGCCGCGCAGGCCGAATTGCTCGCGCGCCAGCATCACCGCCGTGCCGTGGTCGCCGACCGGGCCGCTGACCAGGATTTTGTCGTCAGCCCGCACTTGATCCAAGCCGAGCTTGAGATGGCGCGGACGGACGCCGACGCCGGTGGTGGCGAGGTAAATGCCGCCGCCTTGGCCCCGGCGCAGGACTTTGGTGTCGCCGGCCACCACCGCCACGCCGCAGTCGCGGCAGGCGTCCGCCATCGCCGCCAAAATCCGCTCCAACACCGCCACCGCCAAGCCTTCCTCGATAAACGCATTCAAGGTCAAATATTTCGGCGTCGCACCGGAGACCGCCAAATCGTTGACCGTGCCATGCACCGCCAAACTGCCGATATTGCCGCCGGGAAACTCCAAAGGCTCCACCGTGAAGCCGTCGGTGGTCATCAGCAATTCCAAGCTGTCGCCTTGCAAGTCCAGCGGAACCCGCGCCGCGTCCACGTTGGTGTCCAGATTGTCGTTGCGCAGATAATGCGCAAATAGATGTTCGATCAACTCGCGCATATACCGCCCGCCGTTGCCGTGGGCCAGGGTAATGAAATCATCTTGCAGCTTGGGTTTGTTGGGCATGGGCGGGGTTGTCCTGTGGGGTTTGCGGGTGCGGGAATTGCGCCGATTAAATCTTTAAGCTCCCTCCTCCTCGCAGGGGGGAGGGTTGGGGTGAGGGTCAAATTGAACGGGCAAGCGCGTGTTGTGCCATAAGTATCAATGCGTTGGATTGTACCATGGCGGGCTGGAAGCCGTAGCGCCGGCATCCCTGTCGGCTTTTGCGTTGAAAGCGCCGGGCGAGGGGACTCAAACAGGCTTCCGCCCGCTTTGTGCCACAAAACTGACCGGCGTTGTTTCCCGGCAGGCAGCACCGCCCCGCCCGTGCCTGCGTGTTACAATGCCGACCATTTTGCTAACCCAAACCAAAACATGCGTAGCCTTATGAGGTGTCATCGGATGCGTCACAGCTTGTTCTTCCTGTCCTTGTTGCTGCTGGCGCTGGCGCGTCCAGCGTTCGCCCTAGACCCTGCGTTGATCCCTGCAGCCCCGGAGGTGGGCGCGAAAGCCTACATCTTGGCCGACCATTTCAGCGGTCGGGTGCTGGCTGAAAGCAACGCCGACCAGCGCTTAGAACCGGCCAGCTTGACCAAGATCATGACGGCGTATGTGGTGTTCCGCGAACTTGCCAAGGGCAGCTTGAAGCTGGACACCATGGTCACGGTCAGCGAAAAGGCGTGGCGCACGGAAGGCTCGCGCATGTTCGCGCAAGTCGGTGCGCAGATTTCGGTGGAAAACCTGCTCAAAGGCATGATCGTGCAATCCGGCAACGACGCCAGCGTGGCCTTGGCCGAGCAGGTGGCCGGCGACGAGGCGGTGTTCGCGCAGGTGATGAACCAAAACGCCGAGCGGCTGGGCATGAAAAACACCCATTACAAGAACAGCATGGGCCTGCCCGACCCGGAACACTACACCACGGCGCGCGACCTGTATATCCTGACCCATGCTTTAATCAGCGAGTTTCCCGAATACTATAAATGGCACTCGATGAAGGAATTCCTGTTCAACGACATCAAACAGACCAACCGCAACAAACTGCTGTGGCAAGACGCCACGGTCGATGGCGTGAAGACCGGCCACACCGAAGGCGCTGGCTATTGCCTAGTCGCCTCGGCGCTGCGCGAGGGCATGCGGCTGATCTCGGTGGTGTTGGGGACGAAAAGCGACAACGAACGCGCCAACGCCAACAAAGCTTTGCTGAACTATGGCTTCCGCTTTTTCGAGACGCGCTCGCTGTATAAGGCCAACGAAAAGCTGGCCGATGCCCGCGTGTGGAAAGGCGAAGTGCCGATGGCGGAATTGGGTTTGTTGAAGGAGTTTTATGTCACGTTCCCCAGGGGCCAATACCCCAATCTGAAAGCCTCGATGGAGGTCAATAACTCCAGTGTGGCCCCGGTGCAGCAAAATGACAAACTCGGCTCGATCAAAGTGGTGCTGAATGACCAATCAATGGGGCAGGTGGATTTGGTGGCGTTGAAGCCGGTGCCGTTGGGTGGCCTATTCCGCCGCGCCTTGGATTCGCTGCAATTGATGTTTAAGAAATAGGCGGAGCCTGAGTATGTCGCCTGATACTCTCGTTTATTTGGACGGCGCTTTTCTGCCGCTGGCCGAGGCCAAGGTGTCCGTGCTGGATCGCGGATTCCTGTTTGGCGACGGCGTGTATGAGGTGATACCGGTATATGGCGGTAAGCCGTTCCGCTTGGATGAACATTTGCGCCGCCTAGAGCGCAGCTTGGAAGGCATCCATATCGCGCCGCCGCTGGACGATGCGCAATGGGCGGCGGTGTTCCAGCGCTTGATTGTCGGCGATGAAGACCAGTCGATTTACCTGCAAATCACCCGTGGCGTCGGGCCTAAGCGCGACCATGCCTTCCCGAAAGGCGTCACGCCGACAGTGTTTGCGATGGGCACGCCAATTGCGCCGATTCCGGCCAGCGGCGTCAAAGCCATCACCGTGCCCGACATCCGCTGGCAATGGTGCCACATCAAAGCCATCACCTTGTTGGCGAATGTGCTGCAACGCCAGCAGGCGGTGGACGCCGGCTGCGCCGAGGCGATTTTGGTGCGCGACGGCTACGCGCTGGAAGGCGCGGCCAGCAATCTGTTCGCGGTCGTGGACGGCGTGTTGCTGACGCCGCCGACCGGCAACGCAATCCTGCCCGGCATCACCCGCGACCTCGTGGTCGAACTGGCGCGGGACAACGCCATCCCGCTGCAAGAACGTCAAATTGCGCTGGCAGAATTGCGCAACGCCGAGGAAGTCTGGCTCACCAGTTCCACCCGCGAAGTGCTGCCCGTCATCGAATTGGACGGGCAAACCGTCGGCGACGGCCAGCCGGGGCCGTTGTGGGCGCGCATGAACGCGCTGTACCAACGGCGCAAAGAACAACTGCGGAAGGGCTTATGAGCGAACCCAACACCTCATTGCTGGAATTTCCCTGCGACTTCCCGATCAAGGCGCTGGGCTTAAGCCGCGACGATTTGCAAGAATTGGTCGTCTCCATCGTCCGTCGGCAGGCGCCGGATTTGGACGAGGCGACGATCACCTGTAGGCGCAGCGGCGGCGGCAAATACACTTCCGTGACCGTGGTCGTCCGCGCCCAAAGCCAAGAGCAGTTGGACGCCATCTACCAAGAACTGTGCGGCTGCCCCCAACTGAACATGGTGTTTTAATGCGAGTGCTGACTTTTCAACTGACGCGATTAAGGAGCACAACACCCGATTGACCCGGCCCGCCCGGCCGTTCCCCCGCCCGTCGCACCCCGCATTCGACCCTTTCCAGGCGCACACCATGGCAGATCCCAACTCCAACAACACGCCCACCGAAGACTTGCTCAAGCAACATCTGGTCGAAGTCGTCGAACTGCTCAACAAGCAAAAACTGGAGGAAACCATCCTCCAGCACCAAGCCATGCCGCGCCACGATCTGGTGGAAACCCTGCTGCACAAGCAGCATCAGGCGGCGCTCAAGCTCAAGCTCGACCAGCTCCACCCCGCCGACATCGCCTACATCCTCGAAGCCCTGCCGCTAGGCCAGCGCCTGCATGTCTGGAACATGGTCAAATCCGAGCAGGACGGCCAAATCCTGCTGGACGTGTCCGACGCGGTGCGGCAAACCCTAATCTCGGACATGGACACCGACGAGCTGCTGAACGCCACCGAGCAGCTCGACACCGACGAAATCGCCGACCTCGCCCCCGACTTGCCGGAAGAAGTCTTGCAGGAACTGCTCGAATCGTTGAACGACCAGAGCCGGGCGCAACTGGAATCGGTGCTGTCGCATGAGGAAGACACCGTCGCCTCGCTGATGGACTTCGGCATGGTCGCCATCCGCGACGACATCACCCTAGGCGTGGTGCTGCGCTACCTCAGGCGGCGCGGCAACCTGCCCGAACACACCGACAAACTGTTCGTCGTGGACAAGCAAAACGTGCTGCAAGGCGTGTTGTCGCTGAAGCGCCTGCTGGTCAACAACCCCGACGCCCCGGTAGCGGAACTGATGTCCAAGGAAGTCGTCAGCTTCAAGCTCAACGACGACGCCGCCGACGCCGCCCGCGCCTTCGAGCGCTACGACCTGCTCACCGCCCCGGTGTTGGACGAACACAACCGCCTGCAAGGCCGCGTCTGCGTCGATGCCATCGTCGATTACATCCGCGAACAGTCCGACGAAGAAATGCTCAACCATGGCGGCTTGCTGGAAGAGGAGGACTTATTCTCCGGCATTTGGCAAAGCCTCAAAAACCGCTGGTTCTGGCTGGGCATGAACCTTATCACCGCATTCGTCAGTACCCGCGTCATCGGCCTGTTTGAAGACACCATCGAGCGCATTGTCGCACTGGCCTCGCTAATGCCCATCGTCGCCGGCATCGGCGGCAATACCGGCACGCAAACCAGCACCTTGATTATCCGCTCGCTGGCCTTGGGGCTAATCAGCCCCGCCAATGTGCGCAAATTAGTCACCAAAGAAATCGGTATCGCCGTCCTCAACGGCCTCGTCTGGGGCAGCCTCATCGGCATCGTCGCCTATGGCCTGTACCGCGATGTGCAACTCGGCATGGTCATGGCGACGGCAATGATGCTCAACTTATTGGTCGCCGCCGTCATGGGGCTGGCAATACCCTTGGTGCGCAACCATCTGAAACTCGATCCAGCCGTCGGCGCCAGCGTCCTATTAACCGCCATCACCGACAGCATGGGGTTTTTCATCTTCCTGGGGCTGGCGACGGTGTTTTTGCTGTGAGCCGCCGGTTTGTTGGCATAATGATCTACGCAAACCCCTCTCCCTGCGGGAGAGGGAGTTAGGCTGAGGGTATAATGAAAACCCTGCGCGTCAAACACCTAGGGCTGTGCGATTACCAAGACACGTGGGTCGCCATGCGCGAATTCACCGAAACCCGCGAAGCCGACACCTTAGACGAACTGTGGCTAGTCGAACACCCGCCCGTCTATACCCTAGGCCGCAACGGCGACCCCGCGCACATACTCAACGCAGGGAACATTCCAATAGTCGAGTCCGACCGGGGCGGGCAGGTGACTTACCACGGCCCCGGCCAGCTCATCGCCTACGCCCTGTTTGATTTAAACCGGCTAGGCATAGGCGTCCGCAGCCTAGTGATGGGCCTAGAAAACGCCGTCATCGGCACAGTATCCCAATACGGCATCAAAGCCGAAGCCCGCCGCGACGCGCCAGGGGTATATGTCGCGTCTAAGAAAATCGCCTCGTTGGGCCTGCGTGTGCGCAAAGGATGCAGCTACCACGGCCTAAGCCTCAATGTGGACATGGACTTGACGCCGTTTTCTGCGATCAATCCGTGCGGATATCCGGGGTTGGAGGTGACGCAGTTGGCGGATTTGAAAATTGCAGCTAAATCTATGGAAGTAGCGGTTCCTATGGTTGGGCGTATTTTGCATGTGTTTAGCTATAATAGCGCTACTTACTAAATTGTATGTTGGTTAGCCGTGGAAGCCGATCCTAGTTTTTTTGAAAAAAACTGCGATTTTTGGTGAAGTATTGTAATTGTTTAAACGCGAACACACAGTAGGAGAGTAAATCCAATGAATAGTCACGTTACTTTTGAAGAGTTTCACGATGAATGGATTAAAGATGTAAAGCAAGGAGAGCCATCGACGGTTCAACTGGGTAATCGGTTTGCCCGGAAATTGATTACGCAATGGTTAGATTTGGAGGAGCAGTCAGACGATATAATTTATTGCGATGGTTCAGGTGATGGGGGTATCGATGTTGCGTATCTACATCTTGGTGATGCTAATGATGATGGTGCAACAGAAGGAGATACGTGGTATTTGGTGCAAAGTAAATATGGCGGTGCATTTGCTGGATCGAAAACACTACTGGAGGAATCTCAAAAAATTATTGAATCACTAGATGGTCAAAGAAGCAATCTTTCTTCCTTAGCGCAGGATCTTCTTGATCGATTGTCAGTTTTTCGGTCTCGATCATCGGAGCGTGATAAATTGACTCTAGTCTTTGCTACAGAGGAACCTTTAAATGATGAACAAAAGCGTGTACTCGATGATGTCCGCGCTATGGGAAGAAATCGGCTTGGGGTGATTTTTGATGTTGAAGCTGTGTCAGTAGCGACTATTTATCAAAGAGCCGTTGACAGTAGTGAATCGGTTGCGAGAATTCGCCTTCGCTTTTTGGCGCAACTCGTGCCTTCAGATGAGGGGTTATGGGTAGGTTCAGTTAAGCTTACCGACTTGTATAACTTTTTGAAATCATACCGATCAATTACCGGAGATTTGGATCAGTTATATGAAAAAAATGTCCGTAGATTCTTGGGTGGGCGCGGGAAAGTTAATAAAGGAATTCAGTTGACTTTGGATAAAGAGCCAGAAAAATTCGGATTATATAATAATGGAATAACTTTTGTAGCAGAAGACGTTAGCGCCTTGCCAGATAATTGTTTTGAGTTGGTTGAGCCATATATTGTTAATGGTTGCCAGACGACGCGAACTATTTGGGATGTCTTGTTTAAGAAGCTGGAATCAGGTGGAACTGGATCAAACCCTGCATTAGATCGGTGGCAGGCGCGCCTTTCAAAGGGTATCGTTATCGCAAAAATAGTACAAGTCGGATTTCAGGGAGAGGATTTATTAACTCAAATTACCAAATACACGAACAGTCAAAATGCGGTTCGCGAAAAAGACTTTATTGCGCTAAGTTCTGATTTTCAAACATGGGCGAGACAAATGTCTGAAAAGCATAATATCTTTCTTGAAATACAGCGAGGAGGATGGGACTCTCAGAAAGCTTTGCAACGGCAAAATCGAGCGCCCCGAATTTTTAGCGAGTCGGTGAATGCTTTTGATTTGTTGAAAGTATATGCTTCAGGTTGGCTGGGTGAGGCCGGTTTGGCCTATGGAAAAAACCCGCCATTTCTTCCTAATGGTGCGGTTTTTAAGAGAATTGTCAATTCGGAAACTGAAGCGCTTTTTGGATTGGATGATTTATTTGCGGCCTATCTTCTGCAAAAATCATCTGCTCGATATGGATTTGGGCGGGGAGCTAAAGATAGCCGTCGGCAGACTAAGTTTCTATATTACTTGACGGTTATCGAGTTGGCTAAATATACAATGATTGATGCGCGAATTGAGCGCTCAAACCCAAATATTACCCAGTGCTTATTAAGAATATTGGGGGATGAGCGAGCAAAAGATGCTCTTTTAGAAACAGCTATTCAGGTAATTGATGAGTATTTAAATCAAGACTCTAGTGACTCGATATTTTCAGAGCCAGCCTACCACTCTAAATATGGCGGTGATTTAAATGCCTATTTAAAATGGGATCAACTTGGGCAAAATGATGACTCATCACCAAAATATCGGGGGATATTAAGGGATTACCAGAGAACAATGAAAAGAAAAAGCGCTGGACTAGAGTCGCCGTTTGAAATCGTATTGTCCGTTTTAAAGTCTTAAAATGCATGATAACTTCATTATCCCGGCATTAACCTTTTGTGTGCACGTGGCCAGATTGCATCTATGGTCATTGTGATTCAAGGCCAAGAGTTTTGAAGATAGAGTGCCGCCCAAAAAGATATAAGACGCCATTAAAGATAAATTGTTTTTTTGCGAACGGTGCCAATATCAGCGCATAGCAATAAAAATTGGCGTCTCACTTCGATATTGGAGCATGTCGATGAATTCTTGGGCAGTAGACGCTTAGTTCAAGCGACGTGTCCCCGGACTTGCAGTCTGCTAATTTAACCCCTTTTCGTTGCGGTATCCCATAAATGACCGAAAATACCTCTTACCAAGCCCCCTCCCGCCAAACCCCGGAAACCCACCAGCGCAAGGCTGATAAGTTGTCGCGCATTCCGGTTAAAGTTGAACCTACGGACACGCCGTTGCGCAAGCCGAATTGGATTCGCGTTCGTGCTGGCGACACTGCGGAAACCACGCGCATTAAGAAACTCTTGCGGGAAAACGGCCTGCATTCGGTGTGTGAGGAGGCGGCTTGCCCGAATTTGGGCGAGTGTTTTAGCCATGGCACGGCGACGTTTATGATAATGGGCGATATCTGCACGCGGCGCTGCCCGTTTTGCGATGTCGCGCACGGCCGGCCCAAGCCTTTGGACGCCGAGGAGCCGGCGCATTTGGCCCGCGCCATCGCGGCGATGCGGCTGCGCTATGTGGTGGTAACGTCGGTGGATCGTGACGATTTGCGCGATGGCGGGGCTGGCCATTTTGCCGCCTGCATCGAGGCGATCCGCCGCGAGACGCCGACTACGCGCATTGAAGTGCTTGTCCCCGATTTCCGGGGCCGCATCCCCGCCGCGCTGCAAGCTTTGGCCGCCGCCCCGCCGGATGTGTTCAACCATAATTTGGAGACGGTGCCTAGGCTGTACCGCCAAGCCCGGCCCGGCGCGGATTATCAAAACTCGCTGAATTTGCTGCAACAGTTCAAGGCGGCGCACCCACAGGTGCCGACCAAGTCGGGGCTGATGCTGGGCTTGGGCGAGACTTTGGCGGAGGTCGAGCAGACGCTAAACGATTTGCGCGCCCATGGTTGTGAAATGCTGACTTTGGGCCAATATCTGCAACCGAGCCGCGAGCATTTGCCGGTTGCCCGCTATGTCAACCCGGAGGAGTTCGACGCCTTGGCGGCGACGGCGACGGCCTTGGGTTTTGCCAGCGTCGCCAGCGCACCGCTGGTGCGCTCGTCCTACCATGCCGATGTGCAGGCGGCGGGCTTGGTTTGAAGGCTTGCCGACGCCATCGTCATGAGGCGATGGCGTCGCGTCCCTGAACTAATCCGGCGACAGCCAGCCTAATCCGGCAACACCGCTGCGGCCGCATCCGACACCCCGGCGGTTTCACCCTTTTACCCACCTTTAATCCCCTTTGTGACGACTATGAGCAATCCCTTGCTGGACACTTATGATTTGCCGCCGTTTTCGCAAATCAAACCCGAACATGCGGTTCCTGCGATTACCCAGATTGTCGCGGACAACCGGCAGGCTATCGCCGAGTTGTTGCAGCCCGGCAAAGCCTATACCTGGGCCAACTTGGTCGAGCCGCTGGAAACTTTGGATGATCGTTTGAATAAGGCATTTTCGCCGGTCGGCCATCTGAATGCGGTGGTCAATAGCGACGAGTTGCGCGAGGCGTATAATGCCTGCTTGCCGATACTGACCGATTATTCCACCGAATACGGCCAGAACGAAGCGCTGTATCAGGCGTTCCAAGCCTTGGCCGACGGCCCGGAATATCCGACGCTGAATGCGGCGCAGCGCAAGATCATCGACAATGCGCTGCGCGATTTTCGCTTGTCTGGCGTGGCTTTGCCGCCCGCACAAAAAGAACGCTATAAGGCAATCGCCCAGGAATTGTCGCGCATCACCAGCCTATTCCAGGACAATTTGCTCGATGCCACGAATGGCTGGAGCAAGTTGATTGAAGACGAGGCATTATTGGCCGGGATTCCTGACACTGCCAAAGTCGCCTCCCGCGAACGCGCCGAGCGCGACGGCAAAACTGGCTGGGTGTTCAATTTGGAGTTTCCTTCGTATTTTGCTGTGGTCACTTATGCCGACAACCGCGAGTTGCGCGAGGAGTTTTATACGGCGTATTCCACCCGCGCCTCGGAGCTAGGCCCGAATGCCGGGCAATGGGACAATGCGGCATTGATGGAGCAAATCCTCGCGCTGCGCCATGAGGAAGCGGGGCTGTTGGGGTTTGGCAATTTTGCCGAGTTGTCTTTGGCGACGAAGATGGCGAGATCGACCGACGAAGTGGTGCATTTTCTCGAAGATTTGTCGCGCCGCTCGTTGCCGGTGGCCCGCCGCGATTTGGCGGATTTGCAGGGGTTTGCGCAGGCGCAGCACGGCATTGAGGCTTTGCAGTCTTGGGATTTGGGTTATTACTCGGAGAAACTGCGGCAAGCGGCTTATGCGCTGTCGGAGGAGGAAGTGAAGCCGTATTTTCCGGCGACAAAAGTCGTGCCGGGCATGTTTGAGGTGGCCGAGCGGCTTTATGGGCTGAAAATCCGCGAAGTCGAAGGCGTGGACGTGTGGCACCCGGAGGTGACGTTTTATGAAATTAAAGACCGCAACGGCGAGGTGCGTGGGCAGTTTTATTTGGATTTGTACGCCCGCCCGAAAAAGCGCGGCGGGGCGTGGATGGACGAATGTTCGACGCGGCGCAGGCTGAATGGCAAAACCCAGTTGCCGGTGGCTTTCTTGGTGTGCAATTTCACGCCGCCGACTAATGACGCCCCGGCCTTGTTGCGGCATGAGGAGGTATTGACGCTGTTCCACGAATTCGGCCACGGCCTGCACCATATGCTGACCCGCGTCGATGAATTGGGGGTTTCCGGCATCCATGGCGTGCAATGGGACGCGGTGGAGTTGCCCAGCCAGTTTATGGAAAACTTTTGCTGGGAGCGCGAGGCTTTGGATTTGATTTCAGGCCATTGGCAGACCGGCGAGCCGTTGCCTGAGGTGTTGTTTAAGAAAATGCTGGCGGCGCGCAATTTCCAATCAGGGATGCAAATGGTGCGGCAATTGGAATTCAGTCTGTTTGATTTCCGCATCCACCGCGAATACGACCCGGCCTTAGGTGGCCGGGTGTATCCGATTTTGGACGAGGTGCGCCAGCAGACGGCGGTGTTTATTCCGCCTGCCTTCAACCGCTTCCCGCACAGCTTCTCGCATATCTTTGCCGGCGGCTATAGCGCGGGGTATTACAGCTATAAATGGGCGGAGGTGTTGTCCAGCGACGCTTATGCGTTATTTGAGGAAAACGGCGTGTTTGACGCGGCGACCGGGCAGGCGTTTTTGCAGAAGATACTGGAGCAGGGCGGCAGCCGCGATGCGATGGATTTGTTTGTGGATTTCCGGGGGCGGGAACCGGAGATCGACGCTTTGCTGCGGCATAATGGGATTGTAGCGTAAGAAGCAGTGCGGCGGGGCGGCAAGCCCCGCCGCGCTTTGCGTTGCGTTCGCGTTGCGCTGGAAGTTTCCCTCATCGCAGATTTAACGGTAATGTTAGGCGTCCATCCAAAGCTGATGGACGCGCAAATAGCCTACCACTGCCCTAATTTGCCTGCAAACAAAAACTTCCAGCGCAACGCGAACGCAACGCAAAGCGCGG
>JBJSYU010000350.1:0-14854 GCA_046089945.1 Candidatus Methylumidiphilus sp. | reverse complement strand
CCGACAGCGATTCTTATCGGCTGAGATTTCCCCATTATTTGCCTATCCTGACACAACAGCCCGATCTGATCTTGACAATAAAGCAGCGCATTGACCAATTGATGCAAACCCAGTCAGCACATCGCCGCAGGAGTAGCATTTTGACAGAAAGCAGCTTGGCGACGATCCGTTACTGGTATGACGAGAAAGATACTGGCCTATGTAAACTTGTCTTGGTCGGTGGCGGTTGGTTGAAAGCCTTGGAAAACGACAAAGTCGGCATTGCCGACCGGCTTGGCGGTGCCAGCCAGACCCGCGTGTATTCCAGGCTTAATAGTAGCGATTGCCTGCATTTGGCCGAACAGGTCTCCCGTCCTGGCATCGTGTTGTGCGGAATCGACACACTGCGTTGGGCTTTGCGCCTACAGTGGGAAGGCAGCGAATTATCGCTCGAAACAGTGCCTATTCGGCGCATCACGGAAGCCAATATCGCTTGGTGGTTTGAAGGTGTGCGCGCTTTGTCTTTTGAATCACCTAACGCGCTAACCCGCATCGCGGAGGCGACTGGCGGCATTCCCTTTTTTCTTGAGCATTTTGATGGTTTGTTGCCGCACTCGGATGGAAGCGAAGTGACGGCCAAAGATCTGGAGGATGTGTTAGCCAACTTTGATGCCAAATTTTCGGCATTTGCCGAGGAACTCCGCTTTGGAGATTCAACCGTTCGATTGATGCCAAGAGAAATTGAGTTAATTACCATGCTGGCCCAGATTGCCAAGCAGGAAGGTTTATCCACTAAGCTTGGAACTGACATTAGCCTGAGCTGGGAGCTTTGCAAAAGCGACGACACCCTAATTCCGCCCTACGAGAATAAAGATGACGATTTGACAATAAAGGTACTGATTGATTGTGGAATACTCAGCCTTGATGACCCGCAGAAGCAATTGCAAATTCATAAAAATGGGATTGAATCCCGCATAGTCAAGGCTTGGGTCAGCGATGTTAAGGGTTGATGTGTCACTTTGCGGATTTACCGAGTCGTGGCGGTTTCCAGGGTCGCGGGCGCTGGGCGATTGGCTGTCTGGCTTGCCTTGGCTGGAGGAAGGGGGTATATGTTCGATAATGTCTCCGGCAGAAGTCGGCGAGGTATCACTCATAGAATCACTGCGAATAGCTGCCCATGCCGTCCATGCGGGCCAAGACAGTCTGCATATCGTCGAAGTGGAAAGCCGCCCATGCCATCATTCCCCGCTTGGCGCATGTTTAGATGCTTTTGGTTTGGCGTGGTCAGATGGAAAATTGCGGATTGCGGAAGAATTGGCACGGATTCTGCGCACCAAGCCAACGCTATTTATTGTCCGTTTAGTTGGCGACGATAACCTTGAATGGTGGGAAACCTTGGATGACTTTGCCGAGATTTATAGCAAGCGCTATCAATCCAGCCCGTTAGCCATTATTGTGCTAAGCCATGCCCCGCTGTTTGGAATACGTCAGCGTTTTGATTTTAGGCAAGGATGGCCTGAATACATTGACATGTGGGATGAGGGATTAGGGCATAGGGATCGCTGGGCGGCTTACCGGCACTGCCGTATTGCCTGGGAAGCAGCAGGGTCAATTGCCATTGCCGAAGATTTAGATGAACGCACATGGCACCTGACAGCGGGCGATGATGATGGGTTGGAGGGATGTTTCAACGATCATGCGCTTGAACGCATAGACAAAGCCATGCTGACGACGCCAGCATGGACGCAGTTGTTGGCATCCTATGCCCATCGCTATGCCGAACGACCCGCAGAGGAGGCTGCGGCAATAGCGGCGCTGTGGTGGCATCCGCCACATAGCCTCAAGCCAAGGTTAGCGCCCTGGGTTTGTCGGGCGGTGCTACTGCAACAGGCATCCGCACCGTCAGCGTGGAAACTACGCAACGAACTTTTTTGCGAACCCCTCGCCAGGAGCCTATTTTCTGTCTGTCAACAAGGCGAAGCCTTAATACGCAACTGGGTGCTTCAATCAAGCGCAAGGCTTCCCACTTCTGAGGAATCGAAGGGACTAATGAGTCGTTTTCAAGAAACCTCGGCCCGCAATCAGAGCTATCCATCCAACCATCCGGCCCGCCCTAACGATGCTTGGGCTTTCGCTCCGCTGGGTGAAGTGATGAGTGCGGCCAGCGACCGGCTTCCAGACTCTTTCTGGAATCTGCTGAGCCTACGGAATACTGTTGCCCATGGGCATTTCGTTGGCTGGCAACAGGTTATGGCAGTGCTTGACTTTATGAAGACTGTCGGATAGCCGCATTGCGTATCCCGCTGAGCGGCGACGATAAATGCCCGCCCCATTGCGCGCTCTTTGCACTAGCGGCGTTGCCAAAGAAAGTAGCAAGAACTGGATGCGGATGAATAGCTGGCTTGCTTACCGCCTTTTGATATGCAATCAATGAAGACGCTCCCATCATTGCAAGGGCGGCATCGGCATTGCTCTGAAAATCATCGCGCTGCCGTTTAAGGAGGGCTGCGAATCTAGGCGCGAATGGGAAGCGCCGATTCCTGCCCAATCCGAGTTCAAAGCTGCCGGACGTGTGCCGCCGTGGCGGTTGCACTTCCATGCAGGGCAAATGCCTGTTTGAAGTCGCTGTAATATCTATTCGACCGTGTATTCCCATTACCGCTTCGACAAGCTCAGCGCAGACGGGATTGTATTCGTGTAATGCGTTGACATAGAGGCCGCTGCAAATTTAGTTCTATGCAAAAATGCCAACCTAACATAGAATGTGCGCAATTGTTTCACATATCTCGGCAAATAAAGTAATGTTTCGCCTAATCTTCAGTTATGCTTTTCGGCCTTTTTTCCTGCTGGTCGCAGCCTATGCGCTGCTGATGCTGCTGGCTTGGGCTTCCTACCTGAGCGGCATCATGGGCTGGCCCGATGGCCTGCTGCCTCGGGTGCGCCATGGCCACGAGATGATTTTCGGCTTTGCCGGCGGGGCGGTGGCCGGCTTTTTGCTGACCGCCGTCGCCACGTGGACGAACCGTCCGCCGGTGGCGGGTGCGGCGCTGATGGCCTTGTGTCTGGCCTGGGGCTTGGCGCGGCTGGGCGGTTTTTTGCCCGGCGCGTTTGGCTGGGTGGCCTGGGGCTTGTCCAGCCTGGTGTTTTGGGGCGGGCTGCTGGCCTTGCTGGGGCGGGAAATCATCGGCGCCCGCAATGCCCGCAATTACAAGGCGTTGGCCTTGTTGTCGGCATTCCTGGCGACAGAGGCGACATTTTTCATGGCGGCCGGCCAGAATGTCGAATTGCAGGAAGGTTGCTTGCGCGCCGGGATATTTTTGCTGCTGGGCATGGTGGTGCTGGTCGGCGGGCGCATCATCCCGGCGTTCACGCAAAACTGGCTAGACCAAAACCGCCCGGAGCGCGGCGCGCGCATCCCCAGTTTTGACCGGATCGACGGCGGCGCGGTGGCGGTGACGGCGCTGTTCGCCGTGGGCTTCGTGTTCTGGCCGGGCGCGGCCTTGACCGGGGCGCTGGGCTTGGCGGCAGCGGCGGCACAAGCCGCTCGGCTGTGGCGCTGGCAGGGCTGGCTGGCCGGGCGCGAACCCTTGCTGTGGGTGCTGCATGTGGGCTTCGCCTGGCTGCCGGTGGGCTTTGCGCTGCTCGGCGCCAGCATCCTCGGCGCGCCGGTGTTGTGGGAAAGCGGCATCCACGCGCTGGCCTACGGCACCGTCGGCACATTGATCCTAGGCGTCGCCGCCCGCGTGGCCTTGGGCCACACCGGCCGGCCGTTGCGGGCGTCGCCGCTGATGGCGCTGGCCTTTGCGCTGATTACCCTAGGCACGCTGTGCAGAATCCTAGCCCAGCCCGGCCACGGCGTGTGGATGACCTTGTCGGTGGCCCTGTGGCTGGCGGCGTATGGCCTGTTTTTGATCCAGTATGTGCCGATCTTGTTGTCGCCTAGGGCCAGCGACGCCTGATTTGCTTGGCGGAGGCGGAAGGCGGGGCTTGAAATGTTGCACGGTTTGGGCTGAAAATGGCCCCCCGGCTTCATTTGCCTGCGGGCCGGACTGGCGCCGCGCGCGAACACCGCGAACCCTTTCGACAACTTTTGGAGACACCCGTGAGTGAAAACATCCTGGACATAAGCGACGCCGATTTCGCAGAGAAAGTGCTGAACGCCGAAGGGCCTGTGCTGGTCGATTACTGGGCCGAATGGTGCGGCCCGTGCAAGATGATCGCGCCGATCCTGGCGGAAGTCGCCAAGGACTACGCTGGCAAGCTCACCGTGGCCAAGCTGAACATCGACATCAACCCCGGCACCCCGCAACGCTACGGCGTGCGCGGCATTCCCACGCTGATGCTGTTCAAGGACGGCGAAGCGACCGCCACCAAGGTGGGCGCCCTGGCCAAAGGCCAGCTCATCGCCTGGATCGAATCCGTCATCTGAAACCGCCCGCGCTCGTGGCCTGCGGGCGGCAGCTCCCCAAGACGAGCGCCTTGGATTTGCCCCCGCCGGCCGGTTGTTGGCCCGTCCTGATTCTTTCTGGACGGGCTGCAAAGGCCCATGGTATTCTAGCCCCGCCACAAAAAGAATCAGAAGAACAACCCCCCAAAGCCCGCGCCGCTTCCGGCCAACTCCCCCTTAAAGGCTCCAACGTCCGACGTCTCCCGTCGGGGCAATCCTTAGAAAACCCAGCGACGCTTTCCCTTTTGAATCCGCACTCCCCACTGCTTATCCTATGAATCTGACCGACCTTAAACGTAAGCCTGTTGCCGAGCTTATCGACATTGCCGAATCGCTCGACATTGAGGGTTTCGCACGATCCAAAAAACAAGACCTGATTTTCGCCATCCTGAAAAAGCAGGCTAAAAGCGGCGAAGACATATACGGCGACGGGGTATTGGAGATATTGGCGGATGGCTTTGGCTTTCTGCGCTCCGCCGACAGTTCTTTTCTCGCCGGCCCCGACGACATATACGTTTCGCCCAGTCAGATTCGCCGCTTTTCGCTGCGCACTGGCGACACCATTTCCGGCAAGATTCGCCCCCCTAAGGAAAGCGAGCGCTATTTCGCCATGCTCAAGGTGGAGCAGATTAATTTCGAGCCGCCGGAAAACGCCAAGCACAAAATCCTGTTTTCCAACCTGACCCCGCTGTTCCCCAAATCGCGCTTTGTGCTGGAGTTGGGCAACGGCACCAGCGAAGACCTCACCGCCCGCATCATTGATCTGGTCGCGCCCATCGGCAAGGGCCAACGCGGCCTGATCGTCTCGCCGCCGAAGGCCGGCAAGACGATGATCCTGCAAAACCTCGCCCACTCCATCGCCGAGCAAAACCCGGAGTCTTACCTGATTGTGCTGCTGATCGACGAGCGCCCGGAAGAGGTTACGGAAATGCAGCGCAGCGTCAAGGGCGAGGTGGTTTCCTCCACGTTCGACGAGCCGCCCGCCCGCCATGTGCAGGTCGCCGAGATGGTCATCGAAAAGGCCAAGCGGCTGGTGGAGCATCGGCGCGACGTGGTGATCCTGCTCGATTCCATCACCCGGCTGGCGCGCGCTTACAACACCGTGGTGCCGTCTTCCGGCAAGGTGTTGACCGGCGGCGTGGACGCCAACGCGCTGGAGCGGCCGAAGCGCTTTTTCGGTGCGGCGCGCAATATCGAGGAGGGTGGCAGTTTGACCATTATTGCCACGGCGCTGGTGGACACCGGCTCGCGCATGGACGAAGTGATTTATGAGGAATTCAAAGGCACCGGCAATATGGAACTGCATCTGGAGCGCAAAATCGCCGAGAAGCGCATTTATCCGGCGATCAACATCAACCGCTCCGGCACCCGCCGCGAGGAATACCTGGTGCCGCAGGACGAACTGCAAAAGTGCTGGATTTTGCGCAAGATTCTCCAGCCCATGGACGAAATGGCGGCCAGCGAGTTCTTGCTGGGCAAGCTCAAGGACACCAAGACCAACGCCGAGTTTTTCGATTCGATGAAGCGCTAGGCGGGCTGGCGCCGCGCACGGCTTGACGGTCGGGCCGCTATACTGGATGGCCTAGTTGCCATTTTGTGTGGGGGTTGCCGATGAAACATATCGTCTTAGCATGGGTTTTGGCGGGTGCGCTGTTGCTGCCCGGTTGCGCGACCTATGGCGGCTACGGCTACGGCGGCTATGCCAGCTATGGCGGTTACTGGCCCTATTACGGCTACGGCTACCGCCGACCTTATTATCCTCCCTATTATGGTGGCGTTTACGTCTACAATACCCCGCGCTGGGGATACGCCGGGCCTTGGCGGGGCGGCTGGGCCGGTGGCGGTCGCGGGTGGGCCGGTGGCGGGCATGGCTGGGGCGGCGGCTGGGGCGGGCACCGCCATTGACGCCCATGCCGCGTTACTTCCAGCATTCCGCCACCGTCCCCGCCGAATTGCCCCGAGTTCCAAAGCTGTCCAAGCTCAAACTGCCGCACTGCGCGTCGCTGTAGCCATTGGACGGCGTGGCGGTGATGAGGAAGCTGGTGGCGATGGTCTGCCCCGTCCCGGCCGCCACCGCAATATTGTATTTGCGGCTGCTGAAACTGCTGCCTGAATAATTTTTCCAACCCGCCCCGGCCGTGGCGCTGGCGCAGGTGGTGGCACCGGTCAGCGCGGCGCCGGCGCTGACCGGCAGATAGGTGTTGCAACTGGTGAAAAACCGTTCCTGCAACAGCGACATGTCCAGCATCGTGGCCCTTGCCTCGGCGCGCACCGCACGGCGCACGAACTGCTGATAGGACGGTATCGCCACCGTTGCCAAGATGGTGACAATGGTGATGGTGACAACCAGCTCCACCAGGGAAAACCCGCCGCCGGTGCGCATGGCTTAACGCATGATCTCGCGCCAACTGACTCGGCCGGACAGCGCCGGAATGGATTTCAGCGTCGCGTCGATGCTGTCCCCGCCGGTCGTCAGCAGGCCGCTGCCTTCCAGCTTTTGGTTGGACACGAAATCCATGAAGCTGCCGCCGATGGGCTTGCGCCCCATCCGCGACATGCACCCCCAGCCCGCCACAAAGTCCGTGCAGCCTCCCGTGCTGGTGAGGGTGGCGCCGGTGTCGCCGCCACCCTCGCCGCCTCCGCCTCCGCCCCCACCGCCCCCTCCACCCACCGCGCTGCCCTCAGGCATGCGCAAGCGCAACGGGGTTTCGCTGGCGCCGCCGATCAGCAGCTTGCCCGAAGGCGCGATGAGGGTGCCGCCCAACGCGCTGACGGTGAACTTGTCGGCGCTGTCGATGGCTTTGTTGCCGTCGATGTCATACACCCCGGCGGCGCCGCGAGTGACCCGGCCGCCGCTGGCATAATCAAGGTCATACATGCGGCCGACAGTGTTGCCGGTGCAGGGGTCGGAGGCGGGCGTCAGCGTGGTGAACGTCACCACGCCGCCCTGCACCAAAGGCCGGTCGGCGATCATGCGCTCGCCGTCGCCGGGCAAGTCGAACACCCAGCCCTTTTGCGGCGAGGCGTTCGCCACGCCGATGGCGGCGGGGCAGTTGGCGTCCGGCGTCTGGCCGCGGAAGGTGTTGGCGGGGCTGGCACCATAGTTGGGAACACAATTGGACTGGAAGTAAAACGTGTCGCCGTTCGAGGCCAGCGTCGCCAGCACCGCCTGCTTTTGCAATTGCGAACGGGTGATGGCCGAAAACAGCACACGCTGGGCCGACGTCAGATTGTCCCGATCCCAAATGCCGTAAAACGACTGGGTGTTGAAATGGGTGCCATTGTCCGGCAGGGGATCGGTGGTGTCGATGTAAGAGCCGGTGCCGAAATACACCATGAAGCCGCCTTGCGGATGGCGCGACACTTCGACCGAGGAGGTGATCTGCTGAGCGTTGCCCAAGCTGTCTTGGGCGCTGAACAGCGGCGTGGTGGAGGTCGGCGGCGCACCGAAGGCCACGGCCCAAGACGCTGGCGAGGCGCTGGACACGTCGATTTTCCACAGGTTGCCACGGCGGTCGCCGGCATAGATGACGTCAACCGTGCCGTTGAGGTTTTTGTCCACCGCCACCGGTGCCGACAGGCCGTTCGGCGGGTCTAGCGGCAGCGTGGCGGATTCGCCGGGCGCCTTCAGTTCGATTTTGCGGTAATGGGTGTTCAGCGTCCACGTGTTGCCCGCACCCGGCCCATCGACGAAGACGATGTACAGATAAGCCCGGCCGCTGGCGCTGACGCGGCCGTCGGAGGCGGTGTTGTTGTAGCCATTGCCGAAAATCACCGCCCATTTGCCGTTGTTCATCAGCTTGATGATCGGGTCGCCGAAGGTGTAGCCCAGGTCGGCGTCGTCACGGTCGGTGAACTCCCACAACAGCAGATTGGCCGGCGTCACGCTGGCGAAGTTTTCCGGGCTGCTGATGTTCAGCGCGTAAATGCCTTGGCCGCCGGCGTTCAGCCCGCCCACCAGCATGCTTTTCCAGCCGCTGCCGTCGGTCGGGCAGGTGCTAAAGCAGGCTTCGCTGTGGACGGGGTTGCCATCGACAAAAAACTTGTGGCTGTAATTGGCCGCGTTCAAGCGGCTGAGGTTGGGGTACACCGCGCCGGGGACGTAGGCCATCAGCTCTTGGCCGGGTGTCACGCCTTGCGTGCCGGGGGCGCTGGCGTCGAAGCCGTGCAGCATGCCGTCGTTGCCGCCGACATAGACCATGGATTTGCGGTTGGCCTTGGCGAGCCGGAACATGCCGTAGCCGGGGCCGGTGATGTTGGCCAGCGGCGGGCCGACATAGGCTGGGCTGGAATTGACGACGTCACCAAGTTCGGCGGCGCGGGCGCGCCATTGGTAGCCCAGCCGGCCCTCGTTGCTGGCGTCGCCGCGCAGATAGTTGACCCGCGCCACGCCGCGGTTGTCGGTGACGCCGACCTCGTCGGTGTTGAGCAGCGCCTGCTGGCGGCTGGAGAAGTTCGCCAGCGTGGAGACCGCCGTGAACTCGATGCCCCGGCGGGCGTTGGCGCCGGTCTCCGCCGTGCCGTCGGCGCGCAGCCCGTCGTTGTAGCTGAAGATGCGCCGCTCACTGGGCGTGTGGGCGGCCAGCCAATCCGAGGCCCGCCACACCGGCTGGCTGCTCAACAGGCCGGTGGGGTCGATGGTGAAGGCGTTGACATCGCCGATCCAGCCGCCGGAGTTGAACAGGGCTTGGTAAATGTAGGCGCCGCCGGCCGTGCGCAGGTCGCCGGAGGACTGCGCCAGCGCCGATTCCACGCCGATGCCGGCGCGGATGGTCAAAAACGCGCTGCGCACGGCGGCAATCATCGACAGCGGGTCGCCGGCCTTGAGCAACGTTTTCGGCCACGACAAGGTGCCGTCGGTGGCCCAGCCTTGCGGATAGCCGCTGCTGTCATAGCTGTCGGCCCCGCCGTATTTGGCCGCATACCAGAATTGCGAGTTGACGCCCTGGTCGAGGTTTTCCTGCACATCGACGACGAAAGTCTTGACGGTCTGCGCACCCAGCGTGGCCGGGACGTTGGCGTTGTCCGGGCGGATGTCGGTGGCCTTGGCGAAATACGACAGCCCGGACATGTAAAAGCTGGCGCAGCCGGCGCCGGTGATGGTCTTGTCCAAGTTTGACCGGCTTTCCAGATCCCCTAGTTTTTTCGTCCAGGTGTACACCGACGCCGTGTCGCCGTTGTTCAGCGAGCCGTAGTCCGAGGTGCATTGGCTACAGGTGTTTTGCGCCGAGGTGTAGGTGCCGCCCGGCAGTTTTTTGTCGCAATGGGTGTGCGAGTCGCCCATGGCGATGATGTAGTGCTTTTGGCAGGCGAAAATCACCGGGTCGTCCCAGCTGGTGATGACCGGAAACTGGTCGTTGTTCGAGGTCGTCGCCCCGGTGTAGAAGCTGCTGTCCGGGGCGCGGTTGCGCAAATAGGCGAGGGCTTCGTAATACAGCTTGCTGATGTTGTCGTACTGCTTGTAGGTGTGGGTGGCGCTGCCGAACTTGTTGATGTAGTTGATGACGCCGGAGTTGCTGACCGCCCCGCCGTAAGAGGCCGAGGCGACCGCCGGGTCGGGGTTGGCGACCAGGGTGCCGTCGGCCTCCGACCATTCGTTGTTAGGGTTGACCACGGTGCCGATGGCGCTGGCGTACTGCTGCGGGGCGACATATTTGAGCTTGGAGCGCATCACCGCGTTGTCGATGCCGGCGGCGTTGTAATAGGAAAACACGCCGAAGCGCATTTTGTCGCCGTTGTCCTGGATCGCGCCGGTCGGCTTGTAGCTGCTGCCGTATTGCACGCAGTTGCTTTCCAGGCCGGCGGTGGTGTCGCAGACTTTGGCGCGGACATTGTAGTTTTGGCCGGAATAGGGGTTGACGGTGACTTTGACATTGTACACGGAGCAATGCCCGGTCACGCCATGCGAAGTCACCGTCGTCCCACAACTGATGTTGCCGATGGTTTCGCCGCTGGTGCTGTCCGAGAACGCCGTGCAGGTTTTTTTCGTGGTCGAGCTGCTCCAGGTCGTGCAGGCAATCACGCTGGCCGCGTTGTAGGCCAAGGAAAAGCCGGTGCATTGGTAGGGGCTGCTGTTGTTCCAGACGGTGCAGCTGATCGTTGTCGGCAGGGTCGCGGACACCTGCATCTGCACACCCTTGCCTTGGTTGACGATGCTGCCGGTGGTGGTGACGTTCACCGGGAACGGCAACGCGCCTTGGAAGCGGGCCACCGAGGTGTCGAAGGTCTTGTCGGCAAAATTGCCGGTGCCGCCTTGGCCGCTTTGGTATGTCCGCTCCAGCACGGTCAGCGTGGCGGTGTCGCGGTAGCGGTTGCCGCCGGTCATGGCGTAGCGGAATTCGTCGAGACCGGTCATCGTTGTCCAATTCAGGAAATTGCCGCTCCACAGGCCCGCCGCGCAGACATGGGCGTTGGCCAGCGTCGCCGAGGGGGCGTAGAACCAACCGTTGCCGCTGTCGTAGGAATAGCATTTTTCCGGGTCAAACAAGCCGAGATACTCGTTGGCGGGCGTGTAGTCGCTGGCGTTTTGATAGGCGGCGGTGTTGGCGGTCGGGTATTCCACCGACAGCGCGAACAGCACATTCGGCGGCACCGAGGACTTCAGGCTCAGCGGCGTGTCGGACAGCGTCCCGGCCCAAGCGGCCGCCTGCCACAGCAGGCAGGCCAGCGCCAGCCAGGGCGTGGCGGGTTTCGAGAGGCTTCCCCAAAGCTTGGGCTGCACGGTGTTCATGGAATGAATTCCTCCTGCAAGATCACTTGGGTGGTGGGGCTGCGCCCCCAGCCGATGGCGGTGATGCGGTAATACGCGCTGGTGTTGGAGGCGGATTCCCCCGGCACGCCGGAGGGCAGCAATTCAATCAGGTAGCAGGGCTGGCGCAGGCCGACCGCCCCCGGCACGACCATCAGCGGCGAACCCGTCGCCGCGCCAGCCACCGCCGCGCCGCCGCCGCAGACCGCGCCGCCCAAGGCGACCGCCGGTGCGGCGGTCATCGGGTAGATATCGTAGACCGCCATGGCATGCGACATCGCCACGGCTTGGCTGCACAGCCCGTTGGCGCAGTTGTCGTCAAAAATGCCGTTCATCGGCGTCGGCGGGTCGGAATACACCCCGGTCAGGCGGATTTCCGCGTCGCGCAGCGCCGCCTCCGCCGCGTTGAACGCCACCAGACTGTCGCGGAAATTGCGCGACATTTTCTCCTCGCTGGTGGTCGTGCCGACGACGCTGACGCCGAGCAAAGTCAGCACCAGCAGAAAGATCAGCGAGACGATCAGCACCACGCCGCGCTGCCGCGCCGTGTCTTCCGGGCCAAGGCGAAAGCGCGCGCTCATTGGCAGGTGGGGAAGTTGCGCAGCGCCACGGTCGAGGAAAAATGCGCCCGCATGCGCTGGTCTAGCGGGGCGGCGAACACGCTGCCGGCGTCGCCATTGGGGGCAGCGCCGGACGGCGCGTAAGCTTCGCCGAAATGGTTGAACACCCGCTGTGCGGCGGCCATGTCGATGCGGTTCTGTGTGCGGATCACCACGGACACCATGACATTCAAAATGTTAAAAGTCGAACCCAGGTTCGCCGCCGTCACATAGCGGTCCACTTGCGCGTCGCCGTCGCTGTCCTCACCATAGAGAAGCTGCACGCTTTCCACCCCCGGAATCAGCGCGACTGTCGCCGTGCGTGTCACTGTGCCACTGACGCGGGTGGTGCTGCTGCAAAACAGCGAGGGTTCGCCGCTGTTGGCGTCCGCCGCCACATACAACGTGTCTTCGACCAAAGTCTGCTGGCCGGCGAAGTTCGTCACCAGCCCGCTGTCCAGCGTCGCCTGCCCGACCGTGTTGCCTAAGCAATCGACGATGGCCGGGTCGGGCGTGGGGGCGTTTTCCGGCGTGTTGGCGACCAGATCGTCGCCATAAAACCGCACCGTCACGCTGTCGCTGCGGTTCAGCACCGTGGCCGTGGCGCCGTCCCCCAAAGTCAGCGTGGACGGATCGTTGGCGGGGGCCAAGGCGCTGCCGGCAAAGCCCGCGACGCCGTCCACGCAAAACGGCGCGGGCGGCGCCCCGGTGTTGGCGTTGGGGTAGCTGTTGGGGTTGCGGTGCCCGGATTTTTTGAGTTCTTTCGCCAGCAGCAGGTAGGCGAAGCGCGCCGCCTCTTGCAGCCTGGTCATGTCGCTTTGCGAGCGCTGCGTGGAGACGCCACCCAAATAGGCGGTCATGATGACCAGCGTAATCAGCAGGCTGATCGCCATGGCCACCATCAGCTCGACCAAGCCTATGCCCCTGGCGCGCCTCATCGGATGCGCCTCTAAAGGTTGGTTTGGATGCAGTTGACCGCAGGCGATGTCGGCACCCGCGATTCGTCCCAGCACACTTTCACCACGAATTGCGCGCCGGCGGCGCCGTCGCAGCGCCAATCGTCCGGCGCGCCGTCGGCCAGTGTGCTGTCGCGGCAGATGACGCCCGCACCAGCCGGCAACATCATCGCCAGCCGCCCGCGCCACAGCGCCAACTCGGTCGTGACGCGGTTGGCCGAACTGCCGCAGCCGCCGCCGGTGAAGCAGGCGGCGACCGCCGAGCCGGCGCCGGCGCCGGCGGGGACGTCATAGAGGCTCAGGTTTTGGCTGTTGGCCCGCACCAAATCGCCTATCGCCTGGGTTTCCAGCGTGGCGATGTTGCGGTAGTTGGAACTGGTCGTCAGCCTCAGCCCGCTCAGCAAAAGCCCCAACATGCCCAGCATGCCAAAGGACAGCACCAGAATCGCAATCAGCACCTCCAGCAAGGTCATCCCCGCCTCCGCCGCGCCGCGCCGGGGCAAGGCAGGCGCGTTCACCGGCAGGCCACTTTGCTAGAGAGCGGCTGGCCGGTCGCGGCGATGGCGACTTGGTAGCCGGAGGCCATGACCGGGGAACACAGCGTGAGGCTGCCGGCCGTGGTGGGCAGCAGGCCGCCAAACGGGCTGAAGCTGACATGCGCGGTGTCGGCGAAACCCGTGGCGGTCAGCGTGGCGCCGGCTTCCAGCGCGGAGGACTTGCGCAGCAGCACATCGTGGGTGGCGGCGTCCGCCGTGACATTGCGCTGGCCGTTGCCGTTCATGTCCACGAAGACGATCCTGCCGGTCGTCCATGCGGCGGTGCCGGTGGCGCAGGTGGGTTCGGCGGCGCTTTCGACGTTGGCGCTGGCACACAGCGTCGTCCGCCGCCCCCGCGTCGCCGCCTCGCTGCGGGCATGGAGAATGTCCGCGACCAGCAGGTTGGCCTGGGCCAGCAGGCGGATGTTGCCGACAAAACCGGTCATGGCGGGAATCCCGATGGTGAGCAATATCACGATGATCCCTAAGGTGAAAATCAGCTCCAGCAAGGTGACGCCTTGCGCAAGTCGCGGCCCGCTTGGCTTCATGGGTGGCGTGTGCCTCTGAATGGTGTGTGGTCTGCCGCCGGCTCCTTGGGGCATTAAGTCAAGTGTGGATGATTACACCAAGCATAACCTTTAAACGGCGGGCTTGCCGTTGGCCTATACTTCAGCCACACAGGGCGCGTTCGCAGGGGGTCTGGCGCCAGGGTTGGCGGGCGGATCGGGGCATGCCCTTGGGCGTGGGCCTCCACAGGCCCGCAGGTGTTTTGATTGCAACCAACAGGAGAGGCAGCCATGTTCCTCAAGCAACAGAATGACAGCCATCTGGTCGAGGTGCTGAGCCTGGCCGATTTGTTCAACCCCACCCACCTGACGGTGGTGGGCCGTCTGCATTACGGCGAGGAGATGGGGGACGCCGACAAGTTTCCCAAGACGGATCTGATTTTCCCCTCCGGCGAGGCTTTGCCGCGCTGCTGGCTGGATGTCCACTACCGCGACCAGGAATTGCGCAAATAGGCGCTGGCCGGCAGGCGGCCTTTGCGCCGCCTGCCGACCGCCTTAAGGAAGATCTAAATAAGTCCCCTCGCCCTGTGGAGGGTGCAAGCCCAAACCGCCGAAAATTCCGGCTGGTCACTTGGCTCAGATAAATTCTCCTATTCCAGGATCAAGCTGGCCAAAATCGCATCGCTCATGTGGGCAAATTGTAATGGTCAAGTCAAACCGGACACTTGTTCAGGCCGCTTTGCTGTAATGCTCCCGCTCAAACTCCAAAGGCGTTTTATAGCCAAGTTTCGAGTGCGAGCGCCTGCCGTTGTAAAAGGTAAGGCTCTATCTGTGTTTTGGGGTCTTCTGCTAAGATGCCCGGATGAACACGAGCATCATATCAATCAAACACTTGGTCAGCGAGGCGCAATGCTACGAGACCCTCCGGCAACTGCGTTGGCAGGAAGGCGTCCACTGCCCCCACTGCGACAGCGGCGAAACCATCCGGCGCGGCTATGACGGGCCGGAGCGCCACCTGCGGCGCTACGAGTGCAAGACCTGCGGCAAGCGCTTCGACGACCTGGCCGGGACGGTGCTGTCGGG
>JBJSYU010000349.1:0-9648 GCA_046089945.1 Candidatus Methylumidiphilus sp. | reverse complement strand
CCGCCGGAACCCTTGCCCTCGTCCTCGCCGAAGCTCAGCAGGTTGAAGTCCGGGCTTTGCGACCGGAACGACAGCTTCACCCAGTCCGCGCCGCGCGCCGCCTTGGCCACTTGCACCTCGTCCAGCAGGCCGATCAGCCCGGCGCCCAGCGTCAGCGTCGGGTTGAACGCCGCCAAGCTGATCGGCGCCGCCCCGGCTTTCGCCCCGTCCACATACAGCGTCAATTGGTCTTTGGCCGCGACCACCGCCACATGCTGCCATTTGCCGGGCTGCAAATTGGCGGAGGGCGTCTGCGCCGCCGCGCCGGCACCCTGCAAACGCGCCACGGCGGCCGCGCCATTCACCGTCAGGCTTAGGTTGAACTTGCCGTCGGATGCCTCAAACAGCCGGGCGTTGGCTTGCGGCGCGTCGATCTTGACCCAGGTGCTGAACGTCCAGCCGGTGTCCGGGGCCACGGCCAGCGACGGCGCAGCCTTGACGCTGATGCCGCCCGTGCCGGTGAACTTCGCCGCTGCGCCGATCCAACCCGCCGGGTCGATGCTGGCTTTGGAATCGTTGGCATGGTTCAGATAAGCGGTGGAATCCTGCGGCAGCGCTTGGCCCTCGGTGAAATGCAAGGTCAGCGCTTGGTTCACGTCATACACGCCCGCCGCATCCGATCCGTCCGCCGCCGCCGCGTTGGCGTAATACAGCCAAAAGGTGTCGGTGCTGACGCCGCCGCGCACGGTTGGCGCTTTCACCCACAGCAAGGCCATTTGGTTAATCGCGTCCACTTTTTCCACGGCATGCTTGAGCGGCGTTTTATCGTCGAGCATGAAGCGGATGTCTTTGCCGTTCTCGGCGAGTTCGCCGAAAAAGGCAAAGTTGCCGGTGTGCAGGCGCACTAGCAGCGGGAAATCAGTCAGGGTTTCTTGGATGTCCGCGCCGGTCACGCTGGCGTCCACCGCCACCTGCTTGCGCGAAGTCCAACTGTCGTTGAACCAAGCCAAGGCCAAGCTCGGCAATAAAAGTAAGGCCAAGCCCAGTTTGAAATATCGAAGCGTCATGGTTTTTGCAATCGGTGGTTGGCGTCAGCATGCGTGGGCGGTGTTTGCGCCGCGCCCGGCCGCGCATGGGCAGATAGGCGTTTGTGGCAGAAGGACTTGCGCTGTGTTGCAGGCAGTATCCCTTGCAATCTAATTCCGGCAAAGACGATTTCAGCACAATCTATTATTGGTTTGGTTATAAGGCTTATGCTTATTCCGTTATCACGGATAAACGACATACCCTAATGACTTGGCGCAATCGCAAGATAGCAAGGTAATCTTGCGTGGCTGCGGCATCCTTGCCGTTAAGCTGTCCGTCATCGCGGATAATAGTTGCTGGAGAAACAGTGTTTGCCGGGCGGCGATGGAACAACCCGCTGAAGCAAGTGCTGCATTCGGCTTTCCACTGCTAAGTCCTGCGCTTGGCGCAGGACTTGTGCGACGGTTACCTAACGCAATTCGGCCGAAGGGAAGTTGGGGTTGATGATGGGGATGGTGCAGGCGTCGGGCGTGCCGGAGGCGGCGTGGGTGTAAGGCGTGACCGGGTAGGACTGCGTCCACGTCGGCGTCGGCTCATAGCCGTTGGCGCTGAGGGCGACATAACCGGCCTGGCCCCAGCTATGGTTGCTTAGGCTGCCGTTGCGCGAGACGACGACGGCGGGCAATTGGCTATAGCTGACCAGTGCGTTCAGCGCTTTTTCGACGTTGCCGCCGGCTGGCGCGGTGGGGCCGGTGATCCAGGAAATGCCGTACTCGCCGACTAGCGGGTAATGGCCTAGAAACACCTGCTCGCCGGTCGGCAACGCGCCGTTGATCCTGATGAAGCGGTAATTGGCGCCCCGGCTGGCGTTGCGTTCGGTGGTCTGGATGCTGATGGCCCATTGGTTGCCGTGCGCGACGCTGGTGGCCGGCGGGTTGGGGTAGGGCTGTGGATTGGCCGTGCCGAACCATTTGTTGCTGCCGTCGTTGTAGTCGCTGAGGCAGTTGTCCACCGCGCCCAGGCTGGTGGCGTATTGCACATCGGCCGGCACTGCGCCGGGCTGCGCCAGGGCCGGGCTGGACGCGCCTAGGCAGGGGTATTGCAGAATGTTCGCCAGCATCGCCACCTGCTGGCCGGCGCCGTTTTCGCGGCGGCAAATATGCACCCGCGTGTCCAAGGGGTTCGCCAAATTGGCGACGCCCGCCGCCACGCCGTCGGCGACCACTTGCGGCAAGGTCTTGTCCACACCGCTGACTTTCACCTTGAACGCGCCCCAGTCGTAAGTCTGCCCAGTGAACAGGCTGACCAGTTGTTCCTTGCTGAGGCTGGGGACGCAGGCGGCGGTTTCATCGCCGGGCAGGCAGGTGCTGGGGATCAGCCCGCTTTTCGACTGCGCGTATTGCAGGGCGTTGCGCAGTTTCAACGTGACCGGCGTGCCGATGATGTGGCCGGCGATGGCGAATTTGTTGTCGATCAGGCTGGCGTCGATATCGGTGTAGCCCGGCGTCACATTGTCGCTGCCGTGGAACACGTCCGGGGTGATATCGGAGGTCGCCGCTGTCGCTTTGATGCCGGGCGTGACCACGGTGCAGGAGTAGTTGAACTGGTAGCCGACGCCGGCCGAGGTGAAGGTGCCATTGACCGCCGTGCAGTTGGCCGTCACCGGATCGGCTAGATAAGTCAGCGGCGTGCCGTTGGCGACGGCGTCTAGTCCGATAAACGACGCGCCCAGCCGGCGGCGGGAAATCCACAGCCTAGTGGTGTGGTGCGCGCCGACGCCGCCGGTCAGGCCAGGGATTTTGGTGTCGTCGGTGTTGCAGTAAATCGCCGAATAGTCGTTGTTGGTCGCGCTGGCCGGGGTGGCGGTGTAGTTTTGGAAGTACACATGCGTGGTGGTGCCTGCGCCGCTGGTGTTGGCGGCATCCACGCACAGCGCGTTAGCCGGCGCCACGCCGCCGATCAGAAAGCCGAAGTTCGGGTCGTTGGCCTGCGAGCCTGGAATATATAAGGACAGTTGCGGCGCGCCGTCGGCCGGGGTCAGCGCCGAGGCGGGTGCGCAGGCAGCGGCGAGCAGCATAGCCGCCAGGGTTTGGGTTGTTTGTTTGGACATGGATCGTCTCCGATAAGGTTATGGTTTGGCTCCCCTCTCCCGGTGGGGAGGGGAGCTGGGGGAGAGGGGACTCGATCAAGGTTTCTTTAAGCGCCGGGCCAGCCAGCCCAAGCTCCCCAAGCCGCTCAGCAGCAGCCAGTCGGCCGCAGGCAGCGGCACGACCGAAGGCTGCGCGGCCCAGGTCAAGGTGCCGGCGTTGGCGTCCAGCGCGAACTGGAAGGGCGTTGTGCCGCCGCCAATCTGCTCAATCAGCGCGGCCGCGCCGACGGCGGCCGGGTTGGCGTGGATGAAATACAAATCCAGCGTCAAGTCCTCGGCGTCCGGCGAGCGCACCACGGCGCTGGCGTTCCACGGAATTTTGTTTTGCCGCACCCCCCAGTCCTTGTTGAAATACGAACCGGCCGTCGTTGACGTGGTAATTTCGCTCAAATTGGCGGCGAAGTCGCCCTGCACCGCGCCGGGGTTCTGCGCCACTTGCGCGTTGTTCAGGTATTGGATGTGGCCGGTGAACGCCGAATAAATCTGCCCCAGCGAGGCGTTGTTGATCGGCGAGGTGTTGAACGAGGCGCCCAGCCGGTGCGAGGCGACGAAGCCGAAATTGGCGTTCACCCCACCCGCGTCGTTGAGCAGCGCGGGATAGCCGTTGCTGGCGGCGATGTTGAAGGTCAAGGCGTTGCCGCTGCCGGCGAAGTCGAAAAAGCGCTGGTCGAGGTTCCACGTGCGCGGCGTGGTTGGATCGGCCAGCAGCGCGTCCACGGTCAGCCCTAGGTCGTAGCTGTAAGACGTCAGCGCCGTTGGGTCCCAAACACTGAGGAAAAATTCGCCGGAACTGCTTTCGCCGGGCAGGATGCCGGTGGGTGGCTGGCCGGGGTTGATCGCCGCTTCGGCTGCGCCCGTCCCGGCCAGCAGCAGGGCGATTGACAAAGCCTGTAGGCAGGCGCGGTGGGAAGTCTTCATGGGGTGTCCTCGCGGGGTTGGGTTGAATGCTGCAATTATATTTTACAGAGCATAACGCTAACGGCTGCAGGGACGCCTTGTCAACGGCAAATTGCGGAAACAGCGGTGGGCGGCGCATTTGACAATCGGCTGGATCGTGCCGGTTGGCTTAAAAAATAGGGTTTTTGATGTTTTTTGGGATTGCCCGTTCTCCTCGCAGGCCGGGCAATAGGCTGTGTGTCTTGCCCTGTGGCGGCACATCGCTATATACTCAAAAACACATTAAAACCGTAGCGCTTACGCCCATGACTGCCTTGCCCTCGCACCGCATACACCTAGACGACCCGCGCCGTCGGCGCGTCTGGCTGGCGGTGCGCGGCCTGCTCGCCGGTATCGCGGTCGGCGGGCATGTCGCCGCCGCGTTTGAACTGCCGGTGCCGTCGGCCGTGCTGGCCGCGTCCGGCCACGTGCTGCCGCCCGTGGTCAGCGGCAACACCATGAACATCCGCCAGCTTTCCGAGCAAGCCACGCTGGATTGGCAAAGCTTCAACATCGGCGCGGAAAACGCCGTCCGCTTCGAGCAGCCGCAGGCCAGCTCGGTGGCGCTAAACCGCATCCACCAAGCTGACCCCAGCCGCATCTTCGGGCAGTTGAGCGCCAACGGGCAGGTTTATCTGGTCAACCAAAACGGCTTTGTGTTTGGTGGCGGCGCACAGGTCAACGCCAACACGCTGGTGGCGACGACGCTGGACATCGCCGAAGACACGCTGCGCCGGGGTTTGACCAAGGTCGTGGACAGCGCCCCGGCCGACGGGCCGGTGGCGGCGCTGGCGGGCAATGGCCGGGTGTGGCGGATTGGCGCGGACGGAAACCCGGAAAAAATCGCCATCCGCGTGGAAGCGGGCGCAGAAATCAAGACCAACGCCGCCGGCGGCCGCATCCTGCTGGCCGCGCCCAGCCTCGTCAACCAAGGCCAAATCCAGGCCAACGACGGCCAAGTGATCTTGGCGGCGGCGACCGACAAGGTGTATCTGCAAGAAGCCGATCCGAACGCCGGCCTACGCGGCGTCTGGGTCGAGGTGCAAACCGGCGGCGACCTCGCCAATCTGGGGAAAGTGTTGGCCGAGCGCGGCAATGTCAGCCTGATTGGCTTTGCGCTGCGCCAGCAGGGCGTGGTGTCGGCGTCCACCTCGGTCGCGCTGAACGGGTCGGTGCGGCTGTTGGCCCGCGAAGGCGCGGCGCTGCAACAGCACAACGGCGCGTACACGCTGCTGCCGCAAACGACGTTGCGCGGGTCGGACAACGGCGATGGGCTGGGGATGCAAGCCTCGGTGACGCTGCAAGGCGGTAGCCGCACGGGCGTGGAATTGGACGACCGCAGCGGGTCGGCGGTGGATGAACAGGTGCAGCCGCGCTCGCGCATTGATATCGAAGCCGGGCGCATCACGCTGGAACTCGGCGCGTTAATCCAAGCCGCGCACGGCCAAGTCAAGCTGACGGCCAGCGCCAGCCCCGACCGCCCGCTGGCGAAAACCTCGGCGGACAACCCAAGCCGCATCGAATTGCAGGCCGGCAGCCGCATCGACGTGTCCGGCGACAGTCGCACCGTGTTGCCGATGAGCCGCAACCTCGTCAATGTCGAACTGCGCGCCAACGAATTGCGCGACGCGCCCTTGCAAAAAACCGGCGTGTTGTATGGCAAAACCGTGCAAGTCGATGTCCGCGCCGCCGATAAAAACGGCCATATCCCGATAGCCGATATTTCCGGCGCATTGGCCCGTATTCAGCGCTCGGTCGGTGAGCGCAACGCCGATGGCGGCACGGTCAATCTGGCCTCGGAAGGCGCGGCGTTGCTGAATTCGGGCGCGGAGATTGACCTGTCCGGCGGCGTGATCCGTTACCTAGGCGGCTTCTTGAACACCACGCGGCTGCTCGGCGCCGACGGGCAGCTTTACGATATTGGCAAAGCCGACCCGCTGCGCAGCTATCCGCAAATCTTCGGCACGTTCAGCAAATACTGGCGGCGCTTCGGCATCACCGAAACCTGGGATCTGCCGGGGCCGCTGCGGTCGGGCGTGTACGAGCCGGGCTATCAGGAAGGCCGCGCCGCCGGTTCGTTAAACATCCAAAGCCGCGAAGTGCTGTTGGAGGCGGCGGTTTTGGCGCGGACGGTGGACGGGATTTTGCAACGGCGCGCACGCGCAGCCGGCGGGCAGTTGAGCATCGACACCGCTTGGTCGGGCGAGCGCCAGCAGGCGGTGACATGGGGCGGCGCGGCGGCCGGCCAGCCCGCGCCGCTGGCCTTAAGCGACGCCGTGTTCAGCGCCGGCCTGCGCCATGTGCGCATCAACAGCATGGGCCGTATCAGCATTCCCGAAGGCGTCGCCGTGCAAGTGCCGGCCAATGGCAGCTTGGATTTGACCGGCGGTGAAATCAGCATGCTGGGTTCGGTGTATGCCCCGGCCGGAATCGTCAGCCTGCAAACCCAGCCAGTCGCCGGCAACAGCCCCAGCCTGTCCGGCGACATTCGCTTAAGCCCCGACAGCCGCATCGATGTCAGCGGGCGGTGGATCAACGAACTGCCCAGGCAAGCCGGGCAGACGCCGCCTAGCCTAGGCGCGTTGCCGATAGACGGCGGACAGGTCACGCTGTACGCGCAAGGTGGCTTGGACTTGGCGGCGGGTTCGCAGATCAAAGCCGACGGCGGGGCATGGCTGCATGTGGGCCAAACCGTGGCCGGGCAGGGCGGCCATATCAGCCTGAAAGTCGCCAAGCCCGACGGCCCGTCACCGCTGACACTCGGCGCACAACTGAGTAGTTTCGCGCTGGCGCAAGGCGGCAGCTTGGATATCACCGCCAACGCCCTACGCCTGACCACGGCCCAGCCGACGGCGGACAGCCTCAATATCAGCCCGGATTTGCTGGAAAACCGGGGTTTCAGCCAAATCAAACTGACCGCCAACGCCGGCGATTTGACGGTGGACGAGGGCTTAAGCTTAAGCCTGCGCATGCTCAATTTCGACCTGCCGACGCGCACAACCGACTTGGCGGCAACGCCAACCCCAACGCTTATCCATCTGCCCGACGCGCTGCGCCAGCCGGTCAGCCTGTCGCTGGCCTTAAAGCAAAACCCCGGCGTCGGCGGCTATCAACAAGACCGCGCTCTGACGCTAGGCGCGGGTGCGGCCATCAACGCCGACCCCGGCGCGACGCTGAGCCTGTCGTCCGACGCCAACATCCGCCTCAATGGCCGCTTAAGCGCCGCGGCCGGGCGCATCGACGCCAAACTCGAAGCCGCCGCCTATCCGGCCTTGCCCGATTACAACCCAAACCAAGCGCTGGCGCTGGGGCCGCAGGCGCAATTGTCCACCGCAGGCGTCGCGCTGCTGGAACCGAACACGCAAGGCTTGAACATCGGCGAAGTCAGGCCGGGCGGGGCGGTCGCGCTGCGGGCCGAGCGCGGCTATATCGTGATGGATCGCCAAGCCCGCATCGATGTGTCCGGCACCGCCAGCCCCATCGACCGCTTTGTCGAAGGCGGCAGCCGCATCGGCGCGATAGTCCGTGAAACCGTGGCCTCCGCCGCCGGCGATATCAGTTTGAGCGCCGCCGAAGGCATGGTTTTAGATGGCATGTTGCTCGGCCGGCCCGGCGGGCCGCAGGCCGGCGGCGGCAGTTTGACGCTGGAGTTAAATGCGCAGCGACGCGCCGAACCGCGCGCCGACAACGGCGACATCAGCGCCAATTTCCCGTCCGGCCCGCGCATCGTGCATCTCAGCGCCGAAGCGCCGCCGCCGCTGCCAGCCGATTGGTTTGCCAGCCCCGCCATCGACGCCAACCGCAACGGCCAAGCCTATTGGAGCGCCGCGCAGTTCATCGACGGCGGTTTTTCGGCGCTGACCTTGAAAAGTTCGGTGATCGTGCCGGCAAAACTGGGCGCACAACAAGCCGGGCCTGAAATCGGCGCGATTCAATTCGACGGCGATGTAACGCTGGACGCCGCCCGCTCGCTGGTGCTGGACGCGCCGGTGTTCAGCGCCGACGGCGAGGCGGTGTTGCGCAGCAGCCATGCCGCGCTGGGTTCATCGCTGAATCAACACGGCCCCGATTTGGCGACGCAAGGCGCCGGGCAGTTGCGCGTCGAAGCCGGTTGGATTGATTTGACCGGCGCGGTGGCGACGCAAGGTATCCGCGCCACCGCGCTGCGCAGTGCCGCCGACATCCGCTTAATCGGCGTCAATCCGCTGCAAGAAGCCGATTTGCAAGGCGAATTCGTCAGCCCAGGCGATATCGCTTTATCAGCCCGGCAAATCTACCCCAGCACTTTCAGTCAATACCGCATCGCCGCCGGCGGACGCATCGAAATCGGCCCCGGCGACGCCACCGCCGCCGTGCCGTTGTCCGCCGCCAGCCGGTTGAGCCTGTCCGCCGCGCAGATCGAAAGCTTCGGCGTGTTGCGCGCGCCGTTTGGCGAGATCGATTTGCAGGCGGCCGACACGCTGGCGTTGCAATCAGGCAGCGTCACCTCGACCGCCGCCGGCGCCGCGCTGATTCCGTTTGGCCGCACCCAAGGCGGCTTGGATTGGGTGTTTCCCATCGGCGCCGCCACGCAAATCCTCCGTGAGCCGCCGGCGCAGGCCCTCAGCCTGACCGCCCCGGATATCCAATTCACCGCCGGGGCGACGCTGGATCTGTCCGGCGGCGGCGATGTGTCGGCGTTTGAATTCATCCCCGGCCCTGGCGGGTCGGTGGATCAACTCGATCCGGCATCGGTCGGCTATCAAACCCGCTATGCCGTGCTGCCGGGCCTGTCCAGTCCGTTTGCGCCTTACGATCCGCTGGAATTCCCGGCCTCCGGCCTGCGCATGGGCGACAGCCTGCATTTGAGCGGCGGCAATGGCTTGGCGGCTGGCGATTATGTGTTGCTACCGGCGCATTACGCGCTTTTGCCCGGCGCGTTCCTGGTCACGCCACAGGCCGGGACGCTGGATCAACGCCCCGGCGTCACGCCGACGCGGCTGGACGGCGTGCCTATCGTCGCCGGCTACCGCTATGCCCAAGGCACGGCCGAGCGCGACAGCCGGTGGAGCGGCTTCGCCATCGAACCCGGCGCCATCGCCCGCACCCGCTCGGAATTTCAGGAAACCACCGCCGGCCAGTTCTACGCCAGACTCGCCGACGCCCCGCCGTTGCTGCCGCAAGACGCCGGCCATCTGTCGGTGGCGGCGGGCCGGGCTTTGAGCTTGGCCGGCGATTTGCGGGCCGCAGGCGCAGACGGCGGGCGCGGCGGGCGGCTGGACATCATCGCCGACCGCCTCGCCATCGTGCCGCGCCGTTTGCCGGACGTGCCAACTGACGACGGCGCGGTGCGGCTGTCCGCCGAGGAACTCAAGCATTTGCAGGTTGAAAGCCTGTTGCTAGGCGGACGCCGCACGGAAACCGGCGAAATCGTGCGTGTGGCTGTCAGCGCCGACAGCGTGACGCTTTCGGCTGGGGCGCAGTTGCAGGGGCCGGAAATCCTGCTGGCGGCGAAAAACCTAGTCAGCATGGAAACCGGTGCCGCCGAGCCGGCCGCTGGCGCTGATGGCGGCACCGGT
>JBJSYU010000348.1:0-4181 GCA_046089945.1 Candidatus Methylumidiphilus sp. | reverse complement strand
ATCCGCGTCAGCGGCGGGCTGCGGCCATCGACGCCTAGCGCCTGGAAACCGTAGAACGGATGGCCGTATTCGCCCAGGCAACGCGCCAGATCGTGCAAATACACCACGCCGCCGCCGGTGCCCGGCACAAAAAACAGCGCCGGGCCATCGCCTGCGGTGTGCAGCGCGACCAAGGGCGAAAAGGCCGGGGCGGGTTCCGCTGCGCACAGCGCTTCCGCCATGCGGCGGATGGTCGGCTGGCCAAGCAGCAGGGGCAGCGGCAGTTGCCGGCCAAACAGCCCTTTGATGCCGTTCATCAGCCGGATGGCCAGCAGCGAATCGCCGCCCAGTTCAAAAAAATCATCGTCCACGCCGACCTGGTCGAAGCCCAGCAACTCCTGCCACAGCCCGGCCAGCCGGGTTTCGGCCGCATCCGCAGGTGCTGCGTATTCGCTTTGCAGAGAGGGCCGGGCGTGGCGGGATTGCGGCGGCTTCGGCGGCGGCGGGTTGCCGCGCAGCACCCACTGCGCGTAACGCGGCTTGAGTTCGCCGACGGCGACGATGATCCGGCCGGATTCGACTTGCGTGGCGATGCGCCGCAGCGCCTCCACCGACTCGGCCGGCCGCATCGCAAATTCTTCCCCCCCCCGCGCCCGCGTCGAAGCTAAAGGCGTCCCAATTGACCGACAGCCAGGGCGTCGCGCCGGGGCGGTTGCGGCTGGCGGCGAAGGCGTCGGCGAAGGCGTTGGCGGCGCTGTAGGCGGTGAAGCCCAAGCCGCCCAGCACGGCGGCGGTGGACGAGACCAGCAGGCAAAAATCCAGCCGCCGCGCGCCTAGGGCCTGTTCCAGCGCATACAGGCCATGGGCTTTCGGCGCAAATTGCGCCTCCGACTGCGCCAGCGCGGCGGTAAGCGCCTGCGCGTCTGACACGTCGGCGGACAGCGTCAGCACTTCCGCGCCCTGCGTTTCCAGTGCCAGCAGTTGGCGGATTTTGTGGCTGATGCCCTCGGTTTGCGGATGTTGGCGCAACCAAGCTTCCCAGTCGGCCCGCGCCGGGAACGGCGAACTGCCGAGCAGAACCAGCCGGGCCTGCGCGGTTTCCGCCAGGAAGCGGGCGAACTGTAGGCCGACTTGGCCCAAGCCGCCGGTAATCAGATACACCCCGCGTTCGCGGATCTCGCGGACGGCCGCGCCCTCGGCCGGCAGCGGCGTAGGCTCGAAGCTTTGCGCCAGCCGCCGTCCGCCCCGGCAGGCGATGTGCGTGTCCTTTGCCGCCGAGCGCAATTCCGCCAGCAGCGCATCGGCCAGCGCACTGTCGGCGGCCGGCCCTACGTCCACGCAGCGGCAAACAATGTGCGGATGCTCCTGCGGCAGCACCAGGCAGGGGCCGAGCAGGGTGGCTTGCTCTGGGCTGATCGACTCGGCGTCCAGGCCGTGGACATCGTGCAGGCGGCGGCTGATGACGGTCAGCGTCACGGCGTCTTGCCCGGCTTGCGCGGCCAGCGCTTGGCCCAGCCACAGCAAGCTGTAATAGCCCGTCTCCTGCGCCTGCCGGAACGCCGCGCCGCCGGGTTCGGCGTCCGGCGGTGTCAGACTCCAGCCATGGACGATGTGCTGGAAGGGGCGGTCGGCGAATTCACGCAAAAGCGCCGCGTAGTCTTCCGCCGCGCCGGGGCGCAGCGTGTAGCTTGTTCCGTCGCGCCCGAAGCGCTCGCCGGGGACGGCGACGGTCACGGCGGCGCCGGCCTGCGCCCAGCGGGCTTGCAATTGCCGACACAGTTCGGAACCGTCGCTGAACAGCAGCCACGGGCCGGCATTGGGGAGATCGGCGGCGGCGGGCAGGGCCAGCGTCGGCTTCCAGGACGGCAGATAAAACCAATCATCCAAGCTTTGCCGCCCGGCGCGTAGGGCGGCGGTCGGTGCCGCAGAACCCGTGCCGGGCGCGTCCACCCAATAACGCTGCCGCTCAAACGCATAGCCGGGCAGCGGAACGCGGTAAAACTCGCCATCGCCATAGAACGCCGGCCAATCGATGTCCGCGCCCAAAGTCCACAGCCGCGCCAGCGCGTCCAGCAGATTGCGGGTTTCCGCCTCGTCGTCCGCAGTCCGGCCCAGTGACGCCAGCACGGTGCGGCCTTGCGCCTGAGGGTGGCGGCGGGCGAGGTCGGCGAGCGTCGTGCCCGGCCCGACTTCCAGCAGCAGCCGGTCGCTGCCGTCGGCCAACAACGTGCTTAAGTCGGCCTCGAATTCGACGGTGTGCCGCAGATGTTTGGCCCAATACGCCGGGTCGGTGGCTTGTTCCGGGCTTATCCAATCGCCAGTCAGATTGGAGACGAAGGGCAGCGTCGGCGCTTGCAGTTTGACCTTCGCCAAGACGGCGCTGAATTCCGCCTGCATCGGTTCCAGCATGGCCGAGTGGAAGGCATGCGAGGTGCGCAGCCGGCGGCTGGCGATGCCTGCCGCCGCCAGCTTTTCGGCCAGCGCGTCCACGGCGGCGAACGGCCCGGACACCACGCAGGCTTCGGCGGCGTTGACTGCGGCCAAGGATAGTTCGGGCTGATCGCGCAGCCATACACGCAGCGCCGCCACCGCCAGCGGCGCCGCCAGCATCGCCCCCGGCGGCTGCGCAAAGATCAAGCGCCCGCGCACGGCCACCAGATGCAAGGCGGTGTCCAGATCGAACACGCCGGCCAAGCAAGCGGCGACATATTCGCCCAGGCTGTGGCCGATCATCGCGGCGGGACGCACACCCCAGGCCAGCCATTGCCGGGCCAGCGCATATTCGATGACGAACAAAGCCGGCTGGGTCAGCCAAGTCTGTTCCAACCGTTCCGCCGCCTCGGCCTGTAGTCCGGCCGGCGGATACAGCACCTCGCGCAGATCCAAACCCAATTCAGGCCGCAGGCGTTCGGCGCAATAATCCACCAGTTCACGGAATACGGTTTGCGTCCAGTACAAGCCCGCGCCCATCGCCACGCGCTGCGCCCCTTGGCCGGGGAACAGGAAGGCGAGTTCGCGCCCCGGTGCCGCCGTGCCGGTGCGGGTGCGATCCGGCGCGGCCAGCGCCGCCACGGCGTCCTCGCGGTCGCGGCAGACCCAGGCGGCGCGCTGTCCAAATGGCCGGCGGCCGAGACTTAAGGTGTAGGCGGCGTCAGCCAGATCCAGTTCGGCATGTCCGGCCAGATGCGCCGACAAACCGGCTTGCATCTGCGCCAGCGCCGCCGGGCTACGCGCCGACAACAGCAGCACCCGCCACGCGGTCGTGGCGGCGCGGGCCGGGCGCAGCGGCGCTTCTTCCAACACCGCATGGGCATTGGTGCCGCCGATGCCAAACGAACTGACGCCGGCGCGGCTCGGCGTCGCCCCGGCCGGCCAGTCGCGCAGCCGGTCGTTGACGAAGAACGGGCTGCCGGCCCAATCAATCTGCGGATGCGGCGTGTGGAAATGCAGGCTGGGCGGGATTTGGCCGTGGCGCAGCGCCAACACGGTTTTAATGAAGCCGGCCACGCCGGAGGCGGCGTCCAAATGGCCGATGTTGGTCTTCACCGAACCTAGCGCGCAAAAGCCGTTGTCCGCCGTGCCGCCCTGGAATGCGCGGGTCAGCGCGGCGATTTCAATCGGGTCGCCTAACGCCGTCCCGGTGCCGTGGGCCTCGACATAGCCGATGCTGTCGGGCGTGACGCCGGCCTGCGCCTGCGCCTGGGCGATGGCCTGCGCCTGGCCGGCCACGCCGGGGGCGGTGAAGCCGACTTTCAACGCGCCGTCGTTGTTCACCGCCGAGCCTTTGATGACGGCATGGATGGTGTCGCGGTCGGCGAGCGCCGCCGCCAAGGGCTTCAACAGCACCACGCCGACGCCGCTGCCCCAGACCGTGCCTTTGGCTTCGGCGTCGAAGGCCCGGCAATGGCCGTCGGGCGAGCTAATCATGCCGTCCTCGTACAGATAGCCGGAGGCTTGCGGAATTTTCAAACCAACGCCGCCGGCCAAGGCCATCGCGCATTCGCCGGCCTGTAGGCTGCGGCAGGCTTGGTGTATCGCCACCAGCGAGGTCCAGCAGGCGGTTTGCACGCTGACGCTAGGGCCTTGCAGATCCAGCGCGTAAGACAGGCGCAGCGGCAGGAAGTCCTTGTCGCTTAAGAAGATGGCCTGATAGACGGCTTGCGCGTCGGCGCTGTGCAACTGCGGCAGCAGATTGTGCATCA
>JBJSYU010000347.1:0-2915 GCA_046089945.1 Candidatus Methylumidiphilus sp. | reverse complement strand
GGCGGTTGCATTCCACATTGGGCAACCTGCCGCCCAACGCTTACGAGCGCAACCAGGCAGCCAAACAACCTATCTCGGTGTCCATTAAAACTTGACCACCACATATCCTGACTTGGAGGACGAAGACATCCGCCAAACCTTGGCATTCGCCGCATTGAGCGTGGCGGATGAAATCCTGCCTTTGGAAGCGGCGTGAGCAGGCTTCTGCTGGATCAAGGCATTCCCTTGTCGGCGGCAGCCGCGTAGCCTGAGTTGCGGCGCCAGCGCAACCCAACAGTTCCCGCCAGCCTAATCTACGCAACTTTGCAACCCGCCCGACCGCAATCCCCTCCCTTGCCTGCGGCGAATAAACATTTGACCCGCCAAGCCGTTTAATTTATTAAAGCCCTGCGGTTCGCAGCCCTCAAGGCCCGCAGCCGCCCCATCGGCGGAACCAAGCTGTTTACCGCCAGCGCCCAGCAGACCGACTATAAGAAAGATCAAGCGCTTACCCCGTTTTTTCAACCCCAACGCGTCGCCTCAGCGCGACGTGCCTTCAAAGCCTTTAGGAGACATTGAACTCATGAGAATAGGCATACCCAAAGAAATCCACGCCGGCGAAAAGCGCGTGGCGACCACACCGGAGGTGGCGGAGAAGCTGCAAAAGCTCGGCTTTTCCGTCGCCGTCGAATCCGGGGCCGGCGACGGCGCCGACTATTCCGACGACGCCTACCGCGCCGCCGGGGTCGAAATCGTCGAAGACGCGCCGACGCTGTGGGCCACCTCGGACATCGTGCTTAAAGTGCGCGCACCGGAAACCAACCCGGCCACCGGCGCCGACGAGGTGGAGCTGCTGCAAGAAGGCGGCAACCTGATTAGCTTCATCTGGCCCGGCCAAAACGCCGAACTGCTGGAGCGGCTGACTGCCCGCAAAGCCACCGTGCTGGCGATGGACATGGTGCCGCGCATCTCCCGCGCACAAAAGCTCGACGCGCTCAGTTCGATGGCGAACATCGCCGGCTACCGCGCCGTGGTCGAAGCCGCCCACCAGTTCGGCCGCTTCTTCACCGGCCAGATCACCGCCGCCGGCAAGGTGCCGCCCGCCAAGGTGTTTATCATCGGCGTCGGCGTCGCGGGCCTTGCCGCCATCGGCGCGGCCAGCGGCTTGGGCGCCATCGTCCGCGCCTCCGACACGCGGCCCGAAGTCAAAGACCAGGTGAAATCCTTGGGCGCGGAATTCGTCGATGTCGATTACAAGGAGGAAGGCACCGGCGTCGGCGGCTATGCGAAAGTCATGTCCGAGGGCTATCAGAAGGCCCAGCGCGAGATGTACGCCAAACAGGCGAAAGAGGTGGACATCATCATCACCACCGCGTTGATTCCGGGCCGTCCCGCCCCGCGCCTGATTACCGCCGAAATGGTGGAATCGATGAAGCCCGGCAGTGTGATCGTGGACTTGGCGGCCGAACAGGGCGGCAATTGCGAACTGACCGTGGCCAATGAAATCGTCGTCCGCCATGGCGTGACCATCATCGGCTATACCGACCTGCCCAGCCGCCTCGCCCGTCAGTCGTCCAACCTCTATTCCACCAACCTGCTGCGCCTGTTGGAAGAACTGACCAAGACCAAAGACGGCATCATCAACGTCAATATGGAAGACGAAGTGATCCGTGGCGCGACCGTCATCAAAGAAGGCAGCATCACCTACCCGCCGCCCGCCCCGAAGCTCTCCGCCGCCCCGGCCGCCAAAGCCAACGTGCCGGCCGTGGTCGCGCCGAAGAAGCCGGAACTGCTCAGTCCGCAAGTCAAATCCCTGCTGGGGCTGGGCGCGTTCGTGCTGCTGTTCTATGGCCTAGGCGTCTCCGCCCCGCCGGCGTTCATGGCGCATTTCACCGTGTTCGTGCTGGCCTGCTTCGTCGGCTACATGGTCATCTGGAATGTCACCCCGGCCTTGCACACGCCGCTGATGTCCGTGACGAATGCCATCAGTTCCATCATCGCCATCGGCGCCTTGATCCAGATCTCCTCGCCCGGCGCCCTGCTGACCGGCTTGGCGGCGCTGGCCATCGTGCTGACCTCGGTCAACATGTTCGGCGGCTTCTGGGTCACCCAGCGCATGCTCAGCATGTTCCGCAAATAAGTTAGGAGAACGACACAATGTCGGAAGGTTTAGTCACCGTTTCATACATCGCCGCCACCATCCTGTTCATCAAAAGCCTAGGCGGCCTTTCCAATCCCGAAACCTCCAGGCAGGGCAACTACTTCGGCATCGCCGGCATGTCCATTGCCATCCTCGCCACCGTGTTCGGGCCTAGGGTCGTCGGCGGCAACTCCCTCGCCATCATCATCGCCGCGATGGCGATAGGCGGCGGCGTCGGCGTGTTCGCGGCGAAAAAAGTCAAAATGACCGAAATGCCGGAACTGGTCGCGCTGATGCACAGCCTCGTCGGCCTCGCCGCCGTCCTCGTCGGCTACGCCAACTTCATCGACCCGACCTCCACGCTGGTCGGCCCGGAAAAAACCATCCACGAACTGGAAATCTACATCGGCATCCTCATCGGCGCGATCACGTTTTCCGGCTCCATCATCGCCTTCGGCAAGCTTTCCGCCAAAATCAGCGGCAAGCCCGTGCTGCTGCCGGCCCGCCATCTGCTCAACCTTGCCCTGCTGCTCCTGACGATTTTCTTCGGCAACGGCTTCTTGGAACAGACCGAACTCGGCGGCGGCACCGTGCCGCTGATTCTGATGACCCTGCTGGCGCTGGCCTTCGGCGTCCACATGGTCATGGCGATTGGCGGCGCCGACATGCCGGTCGTCGTCTCCATGCTCAACAGCTACTCCGGCTGGGCCGCCTCGGCGACCGGTTTCATGCTCAACAACGATCTCCTGATCGTGACCGGGGCATTGGTAGGTTCCTCTGGCGCCATCCTTTCCTA
>JBJSYU010000346.1:0-6657 GCA_046089945.1 Candidatus Methylumidiphilus sp. | reverse complement strand
GCTGGATTTCACTTGGGACACCCACCACAGCATGGTGATCGAAAATGTCTGCGATTTTGCCCATGCGTTTTTGCACCGCAAATACCGCCCGTTCACCGACGCCAAGCTGACTCATTACGAAAGCGACGACAACCGCGTTTTTTTGAAGTATGACACCTTTGTCGCTGGTGGGCGTTTCTCCGGCATTTTCATCGACCGCCAGCGGGTCAACACCCGCGCCATGGAATTGTGCTATGAATACCCCTATCAATGGTCAAACACTGGCGACAAAATCCGCCATTGGTGTTTCTTCCTGCCGATCAACGAAAATAAAACACGGGTGTTTTTCCTGTTTTATTTCGATGCGCTGAAAATCCCGATGACCCAGGTGAAAATGCCGCGCCTGCTGCAAGAGGCGGTGTTGAACATGGCCAAGCCCTTGTTGTTCGCGCCCTTGCTGCGACAGGACGGCATGGCCTTGGAGGCGGAAATGCAAGCCTACAATCAGCACTGGGACGCCCCGCCGGTGGAGCTAAACCCGATTATCCCGCTGTTCCAAAAGCTGACCGCCAGCCATTGGGAAAACTATTTGGTTCGTTCCGGCAAACTCCAGCCTGTGCCTGCGGAATAAGCGAGGGTGGCGATGGCGACGACGGATTTTGCAGAGGACAAAACCATCAACCCATGGATTGAACACCTGCTGACGCATTACCGGGGACAGTTTGCGACGCTGGCGCTGCTGCCGGTGTCGGTGGCGCTGGCGGCCTATTTTGGCCTGCGCAACCGCATCAATTTCTGGCGGCAAAGCGCCCCGGCGAAACATGCCGAGCGGGTGCAGAATGTGGTGCGGCAAATCGAGGACTGGCGGCGCGAGGGCGCCACGCAAAAACTTTGCACGGCGCGTTCGCCGTGGAAGTCGATGAGCGAGTTGGTGCCGAAGTATAAGCTGACCCACCGCGCCATTAACGTCGGGCTGTACGATATTCTCGATATAGACGCGCAGCGCCGCGTGGTGCGCGTGGAGCCGTTGGCGACAATGGGGCAGATTTCGCGTGATTTGCTGTCGCGGGGCTGGACGCTGGCGGTGGTGCCGGAATTGGACGAACTCACTGTCGGCGGTTTGGTGATGGGGTTTGGCGTGGAGACCAGCAGTCACAAATATGGCTTGTTCCAGCATATTTGCGAATCCTTTGAATTGGTCACGGCGGAGGGCAAGGTGCTGTGTTGCAGCCCGTCGGAAAACCCGGAATTGTTTTACCAAATCCCGTGGAGCCATGGTACGCTGGGGTTTCTGGTCGCCGCTGAATTGAAGATTGTGCCTGCGGCCCGCTATGTGAAACTGCACTATCAGCCGGTGTACAGCCTTGCGGAACTGACCGAGGAATTCACCCGCGCCTGCCGCGACACAGCAAGCCATGATTTTGTCGAGGCGCTGAGCTATAGCCTGGACACTGGCGTCGTCATGTGCGGCGTGTTTTGCGACCAGCCTGCGGACGACGGGCCGGTCAATCCGATTGGCCGCTGGCACAAGCCTTGGTTTTATAAGCACGTACAATCCTTTCTGGATAAGCGGCAAAGCGCCGTGGAATACATTCCGCTGCGCGATTATTATCACCGCCACACCCGCAGCTATTTTTGGACGATGGAGGAGATTATCCCGTTTGGCAATCATCCGCTGTTTCGGGTTCTGTTGGGCTGGGCATTGCCGCCCCGCATCGAGTTGTTGAAGTACACCGAGACGGAAACCACGCGGCGGCTGCGCGAAAAGCATCATGTGGTGCAGGATATGCTGGTGCCTGCCGCGCATTTGCGCAATTCTTTGGAGTATTTCGACCGCGAATACTCGCTGTATCCACTGTGGCTGTCGCCGATGGCGGTGTATGCGAACCCATTAAATTTGGGCTTTGTCCGCCCGTTTGTCGCCGACGATGGCAGCGTGGATGAGTTGTATGTGGATATAGGCGCATACGGTACGCCGAAGAAACCCGGCTTTGACAATAAAACCGCGCTGCCCGCCTTGGAGCGGTTTGTCATCGCGCATAAAGGGTATCAAGCGCTGTATGCGACGACGACGCTGAGCTATGAGGATTTTCGGCGCATGTTCGACCATGGCAGTTACGATGCGCTGCGGGCGGCGTTGCCGTATTGCGGGCAGGCGTTTGGCGAGGTATGGGACAAGGTGTCGAGCAAGGGCAGGACATCCCCGGTGGAATTGAAAAGAATCAAAAGGCAACACTAACGTGGACTTTCCGAAACTGGCGGCGCGTCTCGCTGAACAGATTGCCCGGCATCCGTGGCGGATTTTGGCCGTGGCCTTGGCGTTGTCGCTGCTGGCCGGCTGGGCGGCGGCGCAATTGCCCGTCCACACCTCGCGGCAGGCGTTGCTGCCGCAGGACACCGCCGTCGCCCAGCGCTTCAACCATTTTCTGCAAGATTTCGGCGCCGCCTCGGATTTGATGGTGGTGTTGGAGGGGGTGCCACGCGGCGAACTGCAAGCCTTCGCCAATGAACTCGCCGCCAAGCTTGCCGCCGAGCCGGAAATCGCCCAGGCCACCGCCCGGCTGGACATGGGCTTTTTCCTGAACCACGCCTATTTGCTGATGCCCGCCGAGCGCTTGCCGCAGTTGCAAACCGTGTTGGCGCAGCCGTCGGCCAAAGGCGGGCTGGAAGAGATGATGCGGCTGGCCGTGGCGTGGACGGCAAACCCGCCGTCGCTGGCCGGTTTTGACACCGACTTGAAATCCGCGCAGCAGGGCTTGCGGCTGGCTGGGGCGGTCATGCAGGAATGGCGGCGCTGGCTGGACGCCGAACAGCCGCCGGCCGGTTTGGACTGGAACGCGCTGCTGGCGGGGCAAGGGGCCGGCGGCATGGCCGATGGTTATTTCGCGTCCCGCGACGGCGGTATGCTGTTTGTGTTCGTGCATCCGAAAAACCCGTCGGAGGATTTCCAAAGCCTGGGGCCGTTCGTGGACAAGGTCAAGGCGGTGGCGGCCGACGTGGCGGCGCAGGCCAAGGCACAGGGGCGGACGCCGCCGACCGTCGGCTTGACCGGCCTGCCGGCCATCGAGTATGAGGAATACGTCAACATCCGCAAGGACATCACGCTGGTGGTGTTCACCTCGGCCGGGCTGATCGCCGCGCTGATTTTGGTGGTGGTGCGCAGCCTGCGCTGGGCGGCGCTGATTTTCATTCCGATGGGGCTGGGGGTGTTGTGGAGCCTGGGGCTGGCTTTGGTCACGGTTGGCCATTTGACCATCATCACCGCCGCCTTCATCGCCATTTTGTTTGGGCTGGGCGCGGACTACGGCATTTTCACATCGTCGCGCATCGCCGAGGAGCGCCGCGCCGGCAAGCCCTTGGTCGAGGCCATCGGCGCCGGCATCGGCTCGTCGTTCATCGCAGTGGCGACGGCTGGCGGGGCGTCGCTGCTGATTTTCAGCGTGTTGGCGACGGTGGATTTCCCCGGCTTCGCCGAGTTGGGCGTGGTGGCGGCGAAGGGCGTGTTGATGATCTTGATTAGCACCTGGCTGGTGCAGCCAGCGCTGTATGTGCTGCTGCCGCCGAAGCTGGCCGACGCCGCGCCAGTGGCCGTCGCCGAACCCGGCCGGGGCGGGCGTTTCCCTACGCCGGTGGCCTTAGTCGTGGTGGCTTTGGCGGTGGCCTTGGCGGCGTTTGGCGCCATGCGCGGCTTGGCGATTCCGTTCAATTATGACGTGCTGGCGATGCTGCCTGAGTCTTCGCAGGCGGCGCATTACCAGAAGCGGATGGTGGCGGAGAGCGACTTTCAGGCCGAGGTGGTGATTTTCACCGCCAAAGATGTCGCCGAGGCGCGGCGCATCACCGAGGAGGCCGGCCGCTTCAAGTCCATCGCGCAAGTGCAGTCCATGGCCAATCTGTTTCCCGACGACGCCGCGCAGCGGGTGCAGACCGCCCGCGCCATCGGCGCCGCCGCCGCGTCCGGCCAGCATGCCAAGCTGTTGGCCGAGGCGCGGCGGGCGGGCTTGTCGGAGAAGTCTTACGCGCTGCTGCAAACCGCGCTGGGCAACACGCTGGCTATTCTCGACGACGCGCAGGAGCAGGCGTTTTCTGCGGGCCATGCCGAGTTGGTCAAGGAATTGGAGCGCTTGCGCGATAGCGTGGAAAGCTTGAGGCAGCAACTCGCCGCCAACCCGGCGCAGGGCCGCGCCCGCAGCGAACACTTTTTGCGCGCGCTGCTCGGCGGGGCGGAATCCGGGCTGGCGACGCTCTCCGACTGGCGAGACGCACAAGCCCTGACGCCGGCGCAATTGCCGCCCGCCCTGCGCGACCGCTTCTTCGCCAAAGACGGCAGCATGGCGGTCTACGCCTTTCCGGCCCAATCGGTCTACGACCCCGACAACCTCGACCGGCTGATGCGCGATGTCTACAGTGTCTCGCCGAACGCGACCGGCTTCCCGACCACGCACCAAGCCTTCGCCAAATCTGTCGTGCAAAGCTTTTCGCAAGGCACGGTGCTGGCCTTGGCGGTGTGTCTGGTGTGGATCTTGCTGGCTTTGCGCAGCCTGCGCGGCTTTGTGCTGGCGGCGCTGCCCTTGCTGATCGGCGGCGGCTGGATGCTGGGGCTGATGGCCTGGGGCGGCATTCAATACAATTACGCCAACATCGTCGCCCTGCCGATGGTGATCGCCTTGGCGGTGGATTACGGCGTGTGGTTCAGTTACCGTTGGCGGGAATTGCGCGGCTACAGCCCGTTCCAGGTCAGCCTGACCGCCGGCAAGGTGATCTGCTTGGCCGCAGGCACCGAACTCGCCGGGCTGGGCGCCATCACGCTGGCAGTTACCGGGGCGTGTCCAGCCTGGGCGTGAGCATCACCATCGGACTGTTGTGCTGTCTGGTCGCCACCTTCTTTGTGGCCCCGGCCATCGGACAATTGCTTGACTCGAAACAGGATAACAAGAATGCATAAGACCTTAGCCTTGCTGGCCTGCCTGCTGGCCCCCGTCGTTTCGCTCGCCGCCCCGGAGACGCTGGTCGTCTGTTACCCCGGTGGCCCGGTCAACGCCAAAGACGCCAATGCGGCGATGGCGGCGATGCTGCGCGTGGTCGAGCGCGTCGGCCAATGGCCGGAAAACAGCTTCACCAGCCTGTTCACCACCAAGCTCGGCGAATGCCGCCAGCAGATTGCCGACAAGCAGCCGAAATTCGCCATTACTTCGCTGGGGCTGTATTTGGAGTTGCGCGGCGCGCACCATCTGCTGCCTTTAGTGCAGCCGAAGATCAAAGGGCAGACCAGCGAGCATTACCGCATCGTCGCGCAGGCCGGCAAGTTCGCCGGGGTGGACGGGCTGAAAGGCAAGACCCTAGGCGGCACGGTGTTGGAGGAACGCGAGTTCATCGGCAAAATCGTGTTCGCCGGACAGTACGACCCGGCCAGTTTTTTCACCCTGAAGCCCTCGCCGCAGGCCATCCGCGCCTTGCGGGCGCTGGACAAGGGCGAGTTGGACGCGGTGCTGCTCAACGAGCAGCAATACGCCGGCTTGGCTTCGCTGAATTTGGCGAATCCGCTGGAGGCCGTCTTCACCTCCGCCGAAATCCCGCTGATGGGCGTGGTGGCCGACAGCGCCCGCAGCACGGCGGAGGAACGCGCCCGCTTCGGCCATGCGCTGGAGAGCATGTGCGCCGACGCCGAAGGCAAGAAACTCTGCGATATGTTCGGCGTCGAGGCTTTCACGCCGGTCGATGCGGCGGTGTTTGAGCCAATGCTGAAACTATGGGCGGGGAGGAAATAAACCTATGCGCCACGCCTATCTGCTGCCTGCCGCTGCGTTGCTTGCCCTGCTATCCGGCTGTGCGGGCTTGAAAAAAGACACCGTCCAATTCAGCGAAACAACCGCCTGCGCTAAGCAAAGCGCCGCAACGCTGTTGGCCGCGCAAAGCCAACTGGGGCCTGCGAGCGACACCCGCGCGCTGGCCTGCGCGTTGGACACGGTGCGCGGCAGCACCGCCCCGGCGCTGCGCCGCAGTGCGCTGGGCAGCCGCCTGTGCCTGTTGTTGGCCGAGCGTGAAACTGGCGCCGACCGCCGCGAGAAGCTGGCCGCCGAAGGCGTCAGCCTGGCCGAGGCCGCACTGGCCTTGGGTGCGGACGGCGACGGCGCGGTGCATTATTACCTCGCCACCAACTTGGGGCTGGCGGTGCGCGACCACATCACGCTGGCGATGGACAACCTCAAACGGCTGGAAAGCGAAATGAAGCGGGCGGTGGCGCTGAACCCGGACATCGACGACGGCGGGCCGTTGCGGGTGCTGGGCACCTTGTATTTGAAAGCCCCGGCTTGGCCGAACGGCATCGGCGACCGCGACAAGGCGCTGGAACTGTTGGCGCAGGCCGCGCACAGCCACACAGGCCATCCGCTGAACCATTTGTTTTATGCGCAGGCGTTGTGGGAAGACGACGACGAAGCGGCGATGGCGCAGGCCAAAAATGAATACGCGCAAGGCTTGAAGCTTTTGCGCGAAGGCCAGTGGGGCTACAGCCTGGCGCCTTGGCAAAAGGAGTTTGACGAGTTTGGGCAGGAGATCGGCTGGGCGGCGGGGCCGGAGCAGGCGGCGCTGGGGGGGAGGGAGGAAGGGACGCCACGCCGTCGGCCCTTCAAAAAACAACAACTCCGCTTATTTCTGGTTGGTCTTGGTGATCTTCGA
>JBJSYU010000345.1:0-3263 GCA_046089945.1 Candidatus Methylumidiphilus sp. | reverse complement strand
GCCCACGCCCGCGCCAAAACTATGGATGGACGACGGGTTGCCGAACTGCTCCAGGAAAAACGGCAGCATCGCCTCCACCACTTTCGGGTCGCATTGAGTGGTGGCGTTGTTATCCAGGTAAATGTCAGCCATGGGCCACCTGCCTTGGCGGCTGCGCCAGTTTTTCCGCCGGGACGACTTTGATGAATTCGCCGAGTTCTTCCATCAAACGCTGTTGGATGCCGCCGATGGTCATTGCCGCCATGCCGCAGCCGGAACAGGCGCCGGTCATTTTGATGTAGATGGTGTTGCCTTCGACTTCGACCAGTTCGGCGTCGCCGCCGTCCATGCGCAGGTTCGGGCGGATCGATTCGATCACGGCTTCGATCTTGCGGATGCGCTGCACCGAGGTCAGCGCGCTTTTCGCGGCGATGCGCACGGGTTCGGGTTCCGGCTCTGGCTCCGGTTCGGCGGTGACGGAGGCGGCGTCGGGGTCGAACACTTCGCCGCGTTCGGCCAGCACTTTGGTCAGAATTTCTTCGATGCCTTCGTGGCAAGCCGAGCAGCCGCCGCCGGCTTTGGTGTAATGGGTGACATCTTCGACGGTGCGCAGGTTGTTGATGCGGATGGTGTCTTCAATCAGCACGGCATCGACGGCGAAGCATTTGCAAATCAACGCGCCTTCTTCGTGGTCGTCTTTCCACTCCACGCCCCGGTAGTTGGCGACGGCGGCTTGCAGCGCTTCGCGGCCCATCACCGAGCAGTGCATTTTTTCCGGCGGCAGGCCGTCCAGATACTCGGCGATGTCTTGGTTGGTGACTTTCAAGGCTTCGTCCAGCGTCATGCCTTTGACGATTTCGGTCAGCGCCGAGGAGGAGGCAATCGCCGAGCCGCAGCCGAAAGTTTGGAACTTGGCGTCTTCGATGACTTCGGTTTCCGGGTTGACCTTGATGGAAAGGCGCAGCGCGTCGCCGCAGGACAGCGAGCCGACATCGCCGACGCCGTTGGCGTCTTCCATGGCGCCGACATTGCGCGGTGCGTAAAAATGTTCTTTGACAGTTTCGGAATAATCCCACATGGTCGTAGCCTCCAGGTTTTAGGCGGAAAAGGATTTGCCGCAAGAACAGGGGTTCTTGGCGTTCGGGTTGGTGAATTTGAAGCCGGAACCTTCCATGCTCTCGACAAAATCGACGGTGACGCCTTCTATCGAGGGTTGGCTGGCCAGGTCGATGAAAACTTTCACGCCGCCCGACTCGACGACCATGTCGTCAATATTGGGGGTTTGTTCCAGCTTGAGGCCGTATTGCATGCCAGAGCAGCCGCCGCCGGAGACTTGGATGCGCAGGCCGGAGGCGCCGGTTTCTGAGCCGGCAATGAAGCGGTTGATGGCCTTGATGGCGTTGTCAGTCAGTGTCAGCATAGTGTTCTCCGGGTCTTTGAGGATGGCGTTGCGTTGGCGACCTGCCCTGCGCGGGTGGCCAGTGGCATTGTCTTTGTTAAGTGTTATGGCAACCCCCGTGCCAATTCGATTTCGCGGATCAAGTCATTGTTTCCAGTGGCGATTCGGCAAGGCGCGGGAAAAATCGCATCGATGGATGCCGACAAACGCGGCCCAGTGATGTAAGGTTTACGACAAGCAACCGAACGGGAGACAGAACAATGGTCAACGTAGAAACTTTGGAAGAAGGCGATGTGGTGTACGCGGCGACCGCCGTCTACAACGACGGCGGGCTGGAGGGCGTGGAAGAACACGCGCTGCTGGCGGCGGAAGGCGCACGCGGCGTGATCGTGCGCAAAGGCCATTTGGAGGAGGACGAGGGACGCAGCGTGTTTTTGGTGCGCTTTGAGGACGCCAGCCAGACCTTGGGCGAGCCGATAGGCTGCTGGGCCGAGGAACTGCGGGCGGAATCGTCATGAAGCCGCCGAACGAACTGCCAGAAGGCACCCCGGAAGAACAGGTTCGCGCCTACCACCAGCGCAGCAAGCATGCTTTCGGGCGCTACGCCGCCAGCCCCGGCTTTTTGGATTGGGAGACCCAGCCCGACCCGTTCCGCCGTTTTGCCGGTGCGCCGCAGACGGTGTTGCCGCTGCGGGCGGATGCTTGCCCGGTGGCTTACGCCGATCTGTTTGCAAGGCCAATCGCCCCGGCCGCGCGGGATGTGGCCGGCGTCGGCTTGCTGCTGGAATTGTCGTTTGGGCTGGCGGCGTGGAAGCAGTACGGCGGCGACCGCTGGGCCTTGCGCTGCAATCCGTCCAGCGGCAACTTGCATCCGACCGAGGCGTATGTGGTGGCATCCGGCGTGGCCGGGTTGGCCGACGGTGCGCACCATTACTTAAGCCATGACCATGTGTTGGAACAGCGCGGGCAGTTCACCCCGCCCACACCCGGCCTGCTCGTCGCCTTAAGTTCGATCCATTGGCGCGAGGCTTGGAAATACGGCGAACGCGCCTTCCGCTATTGCCAGCACGACATCGGCCATGGCTTGGGGGCGCTGGGCTATGCCGCCGCGCTGTTGGGCTGGCGGCTGCGTGTGTTGGACGGTTGCGGCGACGGGGACATCGCCGCTGTGCTGGGCTTGGAGCGCGAGGCCGATTTTGCCGGGGCCGAGCGCGAAGCCCCGGATTTGCTGTGTTGGATAGCCACCGCGCCGGACGACGCGCCGCCGCCGGCCATTGATCTGGACAAGCTGGTCGCGGCGGCGCGCAGCGGGGATTGGCGGGGGACGGCGAACGCGCTGAGCCGCCGCCATGAGTTCGACTGGCCGGTGATCGATGAGGTTTGCGCCGCCGCCCGCAAGCCGCGCACACTGCCGCCCGCCAACGTCCAAGGCGAAGCGGCCGCCGCGCTGCCGCCGACTGCCTGTGAGCTGACCGCCGCCGAACTGATCCGCCAGCGCCGCAGCGCTCAAGCATTTGACGGCGTGACCGCCATTCCGGCGAAAGCGCTGTTCCGCATGCTGTCGGCCACCCTGCCCCGCCCCGGCTTGCCGCCGTTCGCCGCGTGGCCTTGGCCGGTGCGGACGCATCTGCTGCTGTTCGTGCATCGGGTGCAAGGCTTGCCGCCGGGGCTGTATGTCTTTTGCCGCAGCGCGGAGGCGGAAACTAAGCTGCGCCAGGCGATAAAACAGGAGTTCCAATGGCAGCGCCCGGCGGGTTGCCCGGAGAATCTGCCCTTGTTCCATCTGCTGCGCGCCGATGCGCGGCAAGCGGCGAAAACCCTGTCCTGCCAGCAGGACATCGCCGCCGACAGCGCGTTCAGCCTAGGCATGTTGGCGGAGTTCGAC
>JBJSYU010000344.1:0-3563 GCA_046089945.1 Candidatus Methylumidiphilus sp. | reverse complement strand
CCGGTGAATCTCGCCATAACCGGACGGGGCCATATTGAAGCGCAGCGCCAATTCGCCCTTGCCGACTTGCATGATTTGCTGGTGGATATCCTCCCATTCGCGCAAACGCAGATAAGACAAAAAATTCTGCTGGCAATACTGGCGGAATTTGCTGTTCGATAGGTGTTTTTTCTGCTCTTGAACATCCGCCCAAATTTTCAGATAACTCAAAAAATCTGAGTTTTCATCTTTAAAGCGGGCATGTTTCTGGTCGGCGGCTTGGGCTTTGTCGGTGGGCCGGTCTCTAGGGTCTTGCAGGCTCAAGGCCGAGACGATAATCGCCACTTCGGTCAAGCTGTTTTCCTCAGACGCCGCCAATAATATCCGCCCCAAACGCGGGTCTACCGGCAGTTTGTAGAGTTTCTTGCCAATCTCGGTCAGCTTGCGCTTATCGTCAATGGCATTGATTTCCTGCAAGGTGCGCAGGCCGTCGCGGATCATGCGCTCATCGGGCGGTTCCAAAAACGGAAAATCCCCTAAATCGCCCAAACCGAGTGCCTGCATTTGCAGTATCACCGCCGCCAGATTAGTGCGCAAGATTTCCGGTTCGGTGAATTCCGGGCGGCTGCGGTAATCCGCCTCCGAATATAACCGAATGCACACACCCGGCCCGACGCGACCGCAGCGGCCGGCGCGTTGATTAGCCGAGGCTTGCGAAATGTTTTCAATCGGCAAACGCTGCAATTTGCTGCGGTGACTGTAGCGGCTAATGCGGGCATGGCCGGCGTCGATCACCGAGCGGATACCCGGCACAGTCAGCGAGGTTTCCGCGACATTGGTGGACAGCACAATGCGGCGCTTCTTGTGCGGCTTGAATATCGCCTCCTGCTCGGCATTGGACAGCCTGGAATATAACGGCAGGATTTCACAATCGACCGGATGATGTTTGCGCAGGGATTCGGCAGTTTCGCGGATGTCGCGCTCGCCAATCAAAAAAACCAAAATATCGCCGGTGGATTCGCGGTGCAATTCATCCACCGCCGCCAAAATGCCGCGCTGCAATTCATCGCCAGTTTCATCCCCCTCCTCCGCCTGCACAATCGGGCGATAGCGGATCTCCACCGGATAGGTGCGCCCGGACACATTGATAATCGGCGCATTGTTAAAATGCTGGGAAAAGCGTTCGGTGTCTATCGTCGCCGAGGTGACAATCAGCTTGAAATCAGGGCGGCGCGGCAGCAGCCATTTCATATAGCCAAGCAGAAAATCGATATTCAAGCTGCGCTCATGCGCCTCGTCGATAATCAGCGTGTCATACTGATCCAAAAACTTATCGTTTTGGGTTTCCGCCAGCAATATGCCGTCGGTCATCAGCTTAATCAGGCTTTCCGGGCTGGTATGGTCGCTAAAGCGCACTTTGAAGCCCACGGCTTTGCCCAAAGGCTGCTTGATTTCCTCGGCAATACGATTGGCGACACTGCGCGCGGCGATGCGGCGCGGTTGGGTATGGCCGATATAACCCGCCACGCCGCGCCCAGCCTCCAGGCAAATCTTCGGCAACTGCGTGGTTTTGCCCGATCCCGTCTCGCCGCAGACAATCACCACTTGATTATTGAGAATAGCCCGCATGATATCGTCCTTGCGCTCGGTGACAGGCAGATCGCCGGGATATTCCAGTGCAGGCACACTCGCCGCCCGCGCCGTGCGGGCGGCGACGGATTCGACCATCCGGCTTTGCAACTCAGCCAAAGGCTGGCTAATGTCCCTGCCGGCTTTGTCGTCGGCTTTCAGCCTATCTAAGGTTCGGCGGAAACGGTGCTGGTCTTTGCGCAAGGCGAGGGCAAGGCGTTTTTCTTCGGGCTTAAAATCAACGGGCATGGTTTGGGGGCTTAAAAATAGGGGCGGGGGGAAGCGCGGAGCCAAGTCGGCGTGTCGATGGCGGCATATTAGCCTATGCGCCCCACCGGGCCAAGCGCCATGCGCAGCCGTTTAGGGCTGCGAACCGTGATGATCGTGGCGAAACCCGGTGGCCTTTCTCGATGGAAACCTCGTCAATACCTCATGTCGGCATATCGTGAATCTCCCGCCAATCCACCCCTAGGCCGAATGCCATTACCGTAAACCAAAACTGGAGTGCAAGATTTATCTTGGCACAAGCGCAAGCCCTTGAAAATACGCGCAAGATAAATCTTGCACTCCAATGGCGGCCAGCGCGGAATCCTTAAGTTAATGGCTTTGCCCCCCAGGCCAGGCCGGCCAGCGCCGCCAGCCCGACCGGCGCCGCCTGATAGCTTTACAACACGAAAGCCGCCGTAGTCAGGCTGGAAACGCCCACCAGTTCGATGGCGAAGTCCGCCGCCGTGTCCGCGTCGTTGTTGCCATAGAGGACGCGCGCGGTCTGGTCGAAAAACAGGCTGGCCTGCGCCGCGAATGTGCCGGAAAACGCCGCGCCCTGCGCAAACACGCCGAACGCCTGATCCGCCGCCACGCCTGAGTTGGCGTCCAGCGCCGACAGGTCGATCTTGTCGCCCTGCGCCGCGCTGAAGTCTTGGATGACATCGCGCAGCGCCGCCGTGATGCCGCTGTCCGCCACCGTGGCATATTTGAAGATATCCGCGCCTGCCCCGCCGTTCAGCGTGTCTTTCCCTAGCCCCCCCGTCAAGCTGTCATTGCCTACCCCGCCCGCCAGCGTGTTGGCCGCGCCGTTGCCGGCCAGCGTGTCGTTGAAGCCGCTGCCATGCAAATTTTCAAAGTTCAGCAAGGTGTCGCTGCCGGAGCCGCCGGTGGCCTGTGCTGTGGTGACAGCCAAACTGGCGGTGACGCCGGCCGTGGCAAAGGCATAGGACACGGTGTCCGTGCCGGTGCCGCCGTTGAGGACGTTGGCGCCGGCCCCGGCGTAGATGAAATTGTTCAGCGCGTTGCCGGTGCCGTTCGCCGCGCCCGCCGCCAGGATGCGCAGGTTTTCGACATTCGCGCCCAAGGTGTAAGCGGCCAGATGGCTGTAGACCGTGTCCACGCCACCCGCCGCCGCCGCGTTGGTCTCGCTGACCACGTCACCCGCATTGTCCACGTAATACAGGTCGTTGCCGTCGCCGCCGGTCATGGCGTCCGCGCCCGTGCCGCCGTTTAGGGTGTCGTTGCCGCCCCGGCCATTGAGGATGTCGTTGCCGGCCGTGCCGGCCAGCGTGTCGGCGTTCGCGGTGCCGTTGATGACGGCACCCACCGTCGGGCTGGCGGCGCTGGTTTTGCTTTCCGCCGTGCCGCCGCCGTCGGTGTAGCGGGCGGTGACGGTGACGGTTTTGCCGGCATCGGCCGCTTGCAGCACATAGCTGGCGCCCGTGCCGAGGACGGTCGCGCCGGTTTTCCAAGTGTAGGTGATGGCCCCCAGGCCGTCGGCGTCGGCAAGGGTGTTGCTGGCGGTGAGGGTTTGGCCTTGGCGGGCGGCGCCGCTGATCGCGACGCTGCCGGTCGGCGCGTCGTTCACCGCCGTCACGTTGAAGGTCAGCGTGTTCGGCGATTGATCCAAATCGACGCCGCCGTTCGCCGTGCCGCCGTTGTCTTTGACTTGGAAGGTGAGGCGCGAG
>JBJSYU010000343.1:0-3722 GCA_046089945.1 Candidatus Methylumidiphilus sp. | reverse complement strand
TCGTTCCCACGCTCTGCGTGGGAATGCATTCAACGACGCTCTGCGTCGCGTTTCGCCGTCTGTCCCGCTTCCGGCAGGCTTTCAAGCCGCCGCATTCATAGTACACTTTCCACCCGGCGGCAGGATAGTGCCGCCGCCCGCATGACCCAACCCGCCGCGCAGAGCTAAAGATGAGCGACCCATTCGAGTTGAACGACGCGGTGATCCGCGATTTTAAGCATGTGAAGGTGGTGCGCCATGCTTCACGCGACAGCAATCCTTGCCGCTACGAGAAAATTTTCAAGTCGGAAGGGATAGGCGGCGCGGCGTATTGGATGCGGCGGGAAAACGATTTTCTGCTGGATTTCCGCCTCAAGCACTTGTCGCACACCGTGCAGATTGCCGGGGTGGACACCGTCGCCAACGACCCCCACACGCCGATTATTTCCTCAGTAATGCGTAGCCTGCCCTACGGCTCTAATTTACCGCATACCTTTGTCAAAAGGATTATCTCGGCATGCGTCAAAAAATAGTATTTTTAAGATACCAAGCTTCATGTCATAAGTCGGGTTATCAAAATAGAATTGCCCATTAAACGAAGAGTTCAACCAAGGGACTTGTTTTTTGCTGTATTTTTTAGTTTCCGTGCTGATAAGGTGAAAAAATTCCATTATCTCTAAGTCTTTTTGGTCTAAAGCTGTTAACAATGCGCGGGCAAATGGAGAATGCTGATATTGGCGACCGTCTTCAGCAGTACCGCCAGATGCCGTAGCATAAAAAACCGCATCACCACTAGAATCTGGCGCATTGGAGATGATCTTATCTAGTGGACGAAGAAGCTTAGTAATATTTACAGTATACAGAGAAAAATTTTCTGCCCGTATCTCTTCGGGAACATCTATAGGAATCATGTAATTGGAACCGTCTACTTGAATTCCATGCCCTGAGTAGTATACTATCCCAACTCCACCAAGCGATAATATAACCCTAAATTGCTCAATAGCAGCTTCCATGTCGTGGCGACTTGCGTTGATAAGATAAATTACTTTAAATCCTTTTGATTCCAGTTTTTCCTTGACGGATGCTGCATCGTGTATTGGATTTTCAAGTGATTGAATGCCATGATAATCCTTGTTTCCAATAACTAAAGCGATGCGAATTCTTGAAGAATTTGATAAAGTAGAAATAGTGGCAGTATTGGCTAAAATATCGCCAAACTCAGAGCGTATCTCTTGCGAGGCAACCGAAGACGGAATAATGGCTTTTTGTGGTGCGCCATCAAGCTTGTGGGGCCAAATCCACCAAATAAAGCCACCTAACAACGCTCCCGCAATAAGCAACCATGCTCCAACCGATGGCAATAACGAAAAGCCGGGCCGTTCTAACCGCGCATGACGCAAGGCAAAATGAACAAACTGCGCGGCATTTTGTGCAGCCAGCTTTTGCCGGCTGTCTTTATCCTGGCGTTTGTTGCCGTCAGCGAAATCACATATCGCTTTGACGAGTATCCAATCCACTTTGGCATCCTGACAGGCGGCATACAGTCCGGCCCCTTCCATCTCGCCGCCGATTGCTTCTGGCCCTAGCTGTTGCAAGGAGTCGCGGTAGTCCAGATTGTCCACCAGCTTTTCACCAGTCAACACCAGCCCGAAGCGCAAAGCCGCGCCTGTCCAATCGATCTCGGCGCTTTGCAGGTAATTGACTAAGCGAGGGGCGGCATGTGGCTTGTCGCCACGCGGTAGGATTTCCCCCGCGCCGACGCGCTGGGTTTCATAGAGCAGGAGTTGGCGGGCGATGAGGATGTCGCCTATGGCCTGTTTGTTCTCGTCGGTGCCAAAAGCAATGCCGACCATGATAACGGTATGGGGCTTCAAGGCGGCAATGCCTTTTTGCACCGCCTGCGCCGCCGCGCCCAAGCCGCCCGTGCCCATTTCCGACAGGGCCAGCCACACTTTCATGCCGTTGACTTTGCTCAATTCACGATACACTCGACCACTGATACTTATAGTCTTGCTGCCATTCGCCCCGAATGCCTCTAGAACGGCCCGGCTTTCCAGTGGGGTAACAGTGACGAGCAAAATGTCAGTACGGGGCATGAATGGGCTTCCTAGTGAATGGCTCATTATCTGCGTGGTAGCGATTGCCGGGCGACGAGACCAGCGACGGGGCTAGGTTTTGCCGCGCACTTTAATTTCTATTAAGCAATACCCTCCAATCCCTTGCTCTGCACCAAATGCAGCAGTTTAAGCGCGGTGCCGGTGGGCCGTTTCTGGCCGATTTCCCATTTTTGCACGGTGGACACGCTGGTATTCAGCAGCGCGGCGAACACTGCTTGGCTGACATGGGAGGTTTCGCGGATTTGTTTGATTTCTTCCGGCTGCAAGGGTTTGATCGGCGGCAGGCAGAGGCGGTCAAACTCTCGCATCGTGAGTTGATCCATCACGCCGGCGTCATGCAGCCCTTTGGCCGTCTCGTGGACGGCTTCAAGAATCGCTGATTTAGTTTTGCGCATCGCAGTCTACCTCAATGAGTTCATGGGCTTTTTGGGCTTGGGCTATCCCGTGCGGCGTCAACGACAGCAGATGCGCGGCCAAGGCTTTCAAGGACTGTTCTTCGTCTTTGTCGATGTTGCCGCGCTCATTTTTCGGAAAGCCAAACACGAAAACCCAGCGGTTGTCTTTGTTGGTGGCTATCAAGGTGCGGAACCCACCGCTTTTGCCTTGGCCGGGGCGGGCAATCCGTTTTTTCAGCAATCCGCCCCCTAAATCGGCTTCGTAAAGCCCTTCCGTCATTTCGCGCACGGCCTTGCATAGGGCTTCGGTGCCGATTCCCTGCTTTCCAGCCCAACGGTCAAACCATCGGGTTTTGTAAATCGCCATGGCATCACCTCCGCTGCAAGTTGTAGCACTAAGTGCTATCCAACGCAAGCCGCCCGCGCTCCGCAGCCACCCGCCGCCCGTTCCATTTCCCCCCAATCTCCCCGATAATGCTGCCTTTCAAATTTCCCGTATCCCCGATATGCGCACTCGCGTTAAAATTTGCGGCTTCACGCGGCCTGAGGATGCCTGCGCGGCCGCTGGGCTGGGCGCGGATGCTGTCGGCTTGGTGTTTTACCCGCCCAGCCCGCGCCATGTGGACATCGCCGCCGCGCAGGCCATCGTCGCCGCTTTGCCGCCTTTCGTCACGGTCGTCGGTTTGTTTGTGGATGCCGAACCGGCTTGGGTGCGGGCGGTGTTGGGGCAGGTCGGCATCGGCCTGTTGCAGTTCCACGGCGACGAATCCCCGGACTATTGCCTAGCGTTTGGCCGCCCGTACATCAAGGCGGTGCGGATGGCGGCGGGAACCGATTTGCGGCGGCTGGCGTCGGATTACGGCGCGGCCTCTGGGCTGTTGCTGGACGCCGACGACGCGCAGGCGAAGGGCGGCACCGGCAAACAGTTCGATTGGGCGCTGGCCTCGGCGGGCTGTGCGTTGCCGGTGGTGTTGGCCGGCGGGCTGAACCCCGGCAATGTGTTGGCGGCGTTACGGCAGGTGCGCCCGTTTGGGCTGGACGTGAGCAGCGGCGTGGAGGCCGCGAAAGGCATTAAGGATGCGGATAAAATGGCGGCGTTTCTTCGAGAGGTTCAAGACTTTGACTACAGCAACTGAACACTACAATCTGCCCGACCAGCGCGGCCATTTCGGCCCCTATGGCGGTGTTTTCGTGGCCGAAACGCTGATGTTGCCGATACGGGAACTCACCG
>JBJSYU010000342.1:0-3028 GCA_046089945.1 Candidatus Methylumidiphilus sp. | reverse complement strand
CGCCGCCAACTGCGCGGCCAAGGCGGCTTTGTCGCGTTCCAGCGCCTCGACTTGCCGCCGGTGGCCCTCGGCCAGTTTGCCTTCTTGTGCGCCGGCCTGCCCGGCCAAGGCGGTTTTTTCGGCTTCCAAGGCGGCGATCTTTTCCCGCTGCCCGGCTTCCGCTGCGGTTTGCCCGGCCACTTGCGCGGCCAGGTCAGTCTTCTCGGCCTGTAGCGCCTGGATCTGCGCCTGCAAGGTTTTGGCGAGCTGGGCCTTTTCCTGCGCCGCCGCCGCCAGCCCCGCCTTCTCCGTTTCCAACGCCGCCGCCTGGTTGCCGGCCGCGTCGGCGCTGGCCTGCATCGTCGTCAATGCCTGTTCCAGCGCCGCCGCCTTGTCGGCCCGCCCGCGCAGCTCGCCCAGGCAAGCGCCGTCGCAGTCGCGCTGCGACTCGGTCAGGCTGAGCAGGCGTTCCAAGCGCGGATCGGCTGCGGCGGCGGGCGGAGCGGCCGGGCCGGCGTCCAGCGCCCCGCTGCGCAAGGCGAACAAGCCCGCGCCCCCAGCCAAGACAAGGCCCAGCACAAAAGCGACGGCCGTGCGGCGGCGGGCCTGGGATATCGGCACGCTGCGGCCGGGCGGGGATGAAGGCAAGGTTTCGGGGGTGGCGGACATGGCGGTCTCGGATGATATAGTCAAAACGACCGATATACCGGATCAGTGCCGCCCAAGCCACAGGAAACCCTTATCGCAGGCCGGCAGGGTTGGCGCTCTGGCGCAGGCCATGCGCTTGGCTTTGTCGCGGCAAGCGGCTACATTCAATCCATGCGCGTCGGCGGCCCGCCGAACCCACCCCCGTTTCCCCACCCGCATTCCCAGGAATTCCCCGATGACGTTCACCTTTGACAACACTTACGCGCAACTGCCTGAGCGCTTCTTCGCCAGGCTGCCGCCGGTTCCGGTCGCCCGGCCGCAGCTTCTCAAGCTCAACGAACGGCTGGCCGGCGAACTGGGGCTGGACTGTACCGCCTTGCAGTCGGCGGAGGGCTTGGCCGCGCTGGCCGGCAACCGTGTGCCGGACGGCGCGGCGCCGCTGGCGATGGCCTACGCCGGCCACCAGTTCGGCGGCTTCGTGCCGCAGTTGGGCGACGGGCGGGCGATTTTGCTGGGCGAGATCCTCAGCCCCGACGGCCGGCGCTTCGACATCCAGCTTAAAGGCTCCGGGCGCACGCCGTTTTCCCGCGACGGCGACGGCCGCGCCTGGGTCGGGCCGGTGCTGCGCGAATACCTCGTCAGCGAAGCCATGCATGCGCTCGGCCTGCCGACGACGCGTTCCCTCGCGGCGGTTGCGACCGGCGAGCCGGTGTTCCGTGAGACGGCGCGGCCGGGGGCCGTGCTGGCCCGCGTCGCGTCCAGCCATGTGCGCGTGGGGACGTTCGAGTATTTCCACGCCCGCCAGGACGCCGACGCGCTGCGGCGGCTGGCCGATTATGTGATCGCCCGCCACTACCCCGCAGCGCAGGCGGCGGATCAGCCCTACCGGGCGCTGCTCGACGCCGTCGCCGCCCGCCAGGCCGAGCTCATCGCCGGCTGGCTCGGCGTCGGCTTCATCCATGGCGTGATGAACACCGACAACACCTCGATTGCCGGGGAGACCATCGACTACGGCCCTTGCGCGTTCATGGACGACTACCATCCCGGCCGCGTCTACAGCGCCATCGACCGCCGCGGCCGCTACGCCTACGGCAACCAGCCGTTGATTGCCCATTGGAACCTCTCCCGTTTCGCCGAAACGCTGCTGCCGCTGCTGGACAGCGACACCGACGCCGCCATCGCAGCGGCGCAAGCCGCGCTCGATGGTTTCGGCGAGCGCTTTGAGCAAGCCTATCTGGCGCGTTTCCGCGCCAAGCTCGGCTTGCGGGAGATTGCGGAGGGCGACGCCGAACTGATCGACGGTCTGTTGCAGGCGATGGCGGCAACCGGGGCGGATTTCACCAACACCTTCCGCGCCCTGTGCGGCGCGGCGGCGGGCGATGTCGGGCCGGTGCGGGCGCAGTGCGGCGAGAGCGCCGTCTTCGACGCCTGGCTCGCCGACTGGCAGGCGCGGCTGGCCGGCGAACCGGCCGACCCAGCGCAACGCGCCGCCGCCATGCGCCGCGCCAACCCGGCCATCATCCCTAGAAACCACCAGGTCGAAGCCGCGCTCAACGCGGCGGCCGCAGGCGACCTCGCCCCGTTCGAGGCGCTGCTGCGGGCGCTGGCCAAACCTTGGGACGACGGCCCCGACAGCGAAGGCTACCGCCAACCACCCACGCCGGATGAGGTGGTGCGGCAGACATTTTGCGGGACTTGAGGCCGCGCCGCCCCAACCGCCGTTAAGGAGAGCATAAAAATCCGGGGGAGATGAGCCGGGCGAATCCCTGTGGCGCGTCATGGATCAGCGGAAAACAGGTGTTTTTCAGCCAATAAATTGTTTTTAGCCTTTTTCAGTGAGGCGGCGCAATTCCGCTTGCAAGAAGCCATTGGAAGAACGGACAAGTATCCGTTAGTGGAGGCCGTACAACTGATATTTTCACCGTAGGCCATGACATCTCCAGCTCTCCGTGCCAATATGCTCGGATAAGCGGCTCATCGGAAGTTAGATATAACGTGAGTTCGGGATAAGCGACCAGGGCTGGAAAACAAAGCCTACTGGCGATGGCGGGATGTTTTCCATGCCTCTGCGTAGCCGAGGCACCGGGCGGGTTCCCGAAGGGAACCTGCAAGTGCAACGAACGGTGAGTCATCTGCGAAACGAGAAGTCTCTTCTTCGAATGTGGCGGAGACGGCGCAGGTGGCCCGCAGGGCAGGGCAGAGTAGTGCCTTGGCGGGAGCTGAAACCTGTTGGAACAGGTTTCAGACTCGACTCCGGTAACTGTAGTGGTCTAATAAAAATGGACACCTCGCTAGGTGGATAATGACCCATCAGACAGAGGTGACACATGGCATCAAGACGCAGAGTATTTGACGCGGCTTTCAAGCTGAAAGTGGCGGAAATGGTGAAGGACCAAGGCAT
>JBJSYU010000341.1:0-3326 GCA_046089945.1 Candidatus Methylumidiphilus sp. | reverse complement strand
ATGGATGACTTGCCTTGGCGGCATGTCTTCCTTTTTGCAGCGCCTTCAACAACTTAGAAGGCGGCGGGGAGTTTTGTCAGTCAACCAGCCAAGGCCGCACAGATTAGATTGGTGTCTTGCGCTTTCAGCACCGCCGGGTATAGGGCTTCAGGCAGCACCATATACCCAATCCGCCAACTGGCGAAGCCATAGGCTTTTGACAGCGAGTAGAGGGAAATGGTGTGTGCCTGTGCATCCGGTATTGATCCAGCCGAAAAATGCCGCGCCAGGCCATAGGTGAAATTCTCATACGCCTCGTCGCAGATATGATAAATGCCGGCCTGTTTGCAAATGTCATTGACAGCACGTAAATCCGCCTCGCCATACACCGCGCCGCTGGGATTGTTCGGCGAAATGGTGACGATGGCGCGGGTGCGCGGGCTAATCGCGGCGCGGATGGCGGCGATGTCCAACTGGAAATGGGCGTCGGTCGGCACCAGCACCGGTACGCAATTCAGCATGCGTATCGCCATTTCCTGGTTGAAGTAATACGGCAACGGCAAGATAACTTCGTCGCCGGGGTCGGCGATGGCCAATAAGGCATTGAGGAAACCCATATTCGCCCCCGCCATGACCACAAGTTTGCGGCCTTGCAGAGTGATGCCATTTTCCGCCGCCAGCTTGTCAGCGATCAAGTCCAATAATTCGGGAATGCCTTGCACCGGCCCGTATTTGTGGCGGCTGGGATCATCAAAGAAATCGCGCACCCGCGCCTGCGCGGCGTCGGGCGGGCCATACCAAGCCACGCCTTGGCCCAGTGAAATGGTGCCGGGATGGGCGCGCGTCCATTCGCCGACGACGGGGATAACCGGGGATTGCACGACGGCCATGCGGGTACTTAAGGGATACTGGCTCATTGGGTATTCCTGTGGTTGGATTAGTCCAGCACTTTGCCGCGCAAAGCCTTGGTTTGGCTGCGCTGGCTTTTGCCTTCCAACCGGCGCTTCTTCGCGCCTAGGCTGGGTTTGGTGGGTTTGCGCGGGCGCGGCGGCTTGGCGACGCTTTGCACGAGGCTGTGCAGGCGTTCGATGGCGTCTTGGCGGTTCATGTCGAGGGTGCGGTGCTGCTGCGCCTTGATGACGATGACGCCCTCGGCGCTGATGCGCTGGTCGTGCAAGGCCAGCAGGCGATCTTTGTGGCTGTCGGACAGCGACGAGGCATGGATGTCGAAGCGCAGATGCACGGCGCTGGAGACTTTGTTGACGTTCTGCCCGCCCGCCCCTTGGGCGCGGATGGCGCTCAGGTCGATTTCTTCGGGCGGGATCGTAAACACGGGCTTGGGTTTGGGCAGCATGGCTGTAAAATGGGCGCGTTTAAAGGGCTTTGTGGGCGGCAAGTATACTGCCTAGCCGCCCTCAGGTTTCCCACCACTCAAACAAGAGGTTTTGCATATGACCCGCCTGCTCTTCGCCGCGCTTGCCGCCGCCTTGTCCGTTTCCATCGCCCACGCCGGCCCGCGCATCGGCCATCATGGCGGCTTGATCTTGGATTGCGAACCGCCGCATTTCTTCGACCAAACCCCCGGCAAGGACGCCAAAGTCGCCAGCGTCCAAGACTTTTCGCTGACCGCCTCCGACAACACCGACCCGGCGACGATCAAGGTGTGGGCCAACAACGAGCCGGTGATTGTGGCGATCACGCCGCAGCGCAGCGGCAGCTTTTTGATCGAGGGCCATTTGAAAGAGCCGGTCGGCAAGGGCAAAGTGTGGTTCCGCGTCAACGCCGAGTCCAACGACGGCTGCGACGAAAACAGCGCGTGGAATGTCTACATCGGCAATTAGCCAAGCCTGCGGCCGGCCGGGCCTTAAGGTTTTGCCGCAAGAAAAAATTAGACATCGGCCGATTTTTCGGTTATCTCATGGCTTTCAGACTCACTCAACAATGGACTGACCGTCTATGAACCCTGCCAGCCTTGCCGCCCAACCCATCCGCATTGTGCAAATCACTGATTTCCATCTGTTGTCCGATCCCGGTCGGACGATGATGGGGATAGACACCGAACGCAGCTTTCTCGCTGTGCTAGAGCATGCCTGGCGCAACCACGGGGGGACAGCTTTTTTTCTGCTGACCGGCGATCTGGTGCAAGACGCCAGTGCCGCCACCTACCGGCGTTTGCGCGGGCATTTGGAGATGCTGCCGCTGCCTTGCTATTGCCTGCCCGGCAACCACGACCTCCCCGAAATGATCCAGCAGGCCTTGGTCGGCGACAATATTGCCAGCGTGCCGCAGATTTTGCTGGACGGTTGGCAAATCGTCTGCCTAGACAGCACACTGCCCAACGACCCCTGCGGCTATCTGGCCGACGAGCAAATGCGCCTGCTGGAAGAAAAGCTCAGCGCCGAGCCTGAGCGCCATGCGCTGGTGACGCTGCACCATTCGCCGCTGCCCACCGGCGCGGATTGGCTGGACACCATGCGGCTGGCCAACCACGAGGCGTTTTTCGCGCTGCTGCGGCGTTTTCCGCAGGTCAAAGCCGTGGTGTATGGGCATATCCACCAGGCCATGGAGGTTTGGCACGACGGTTTGCTGCTGCTCGGTTGCCCGCCCACCTGCTTCCAGTTCAAGCCGGACAGCGTACATTTCGCGCTCGATTGCCTGCCGCAGGGCTACCGCTGGCTGGATCTTTACCCCGACGGCAGCATCAAAACCGCCGTAGTGCGCCTGGACGCCGTGCCGGACGGGCTGGACATGGCTTCGGGCGGCTATTGAAAAATGGACGGCTTGGCGGTGGACGGTCGGGTTTTGGCGCTGACCGACAGCGGTTTTCTGGTAGACGCCGCCGACTGGGATGAAACGGTCGCCGCCGCGCTGGCGGTACGTTCGCGCATCGAATTGACCGAGGCGCATTGGGAAATCCTCCGCTTCATCCGCGAGTATTATTTGAGCTTCCAACACCTGCCCAACGCCCGCATGTTTGTCAAAGCCGTGCAGAAACGCTTTGGCGAAGACAAGGGCAATTCCCGCTATCTGCACGGCCTGTTTCCCGACGGCCCGGTGCGCTACGCTTGCCTGATTGCAGGTTTGCCGAAGCCGCCGGGTTGCCTTTAGAAAAACCCTGAATAAGTCCCCTCGCCCTGCGGGGAGAGGGTTAGGGTGAGGGGCAAAGGATTGGATTTTAAAACCCTCCCCCTGCGAGGGGGAGGGAGCAAAAATTTAAAGTAGCGCATTCTTGATTTGGAGGTGGGTTTAATTGATTTATGGCATTCCTCACGGGCATCCGCAGGCCGCGCCACTCGTGGCCTGGAACAGCCTCAGGAGTATTTCGCAAACCAATTAAACCCACCTCC
>JBJSYU010000340.1:0-5438 GCA_046089945.1 Candidatus Methylumidiphilus sp. | reverse complement strand
AAAGGCATGTGCGAACGCGCCATGCCCAAGTGTGCACCGGCTTAAGCTTGCAAGTATTATAATTGGTCTAGGCGGGATGCTTAGAACATTTTTCAATATGAAAATTTCCGGAAAAAACGGTTTGCGCATGGTTATATAGATACGCGATCACCCGCATATAACACTTGGTTTGGCGGCATTCAAGAGGAAGCTGGTTGTCTGGTTTGATTAGCCTTTCTTTAGTTAGTTAAGCCCGGCTAAGTCCTTGGAAAAGCTGACTCTATACTAGCGGTTCCCCCTTGGTATTGTCAATAAGCCAAGTGTGAGGCAAGCGCCAATCTCAGGCGCTGCCGGCATGCTGAACAGCGGTTTTGAATGCGGCTTGCCGCAATTTTAACGCCATGGCCTTCCGCTTCGCCTGTGGGGCGGCTAATACCATGAAATAATAATGGCAATTATATTCTCATTATGGGAATGCCTGTCGCCAGGAGAAGACAGCGTTATGCCTCCTCTATTCGCGGCTAAACTAGACCGACAGACATTATTTGTCGCCGCTCCACGACAAAACAGGGGCGGGTGTGAGCATTTTCAGCGCCATCACCCGCCGGACTCAAGCCACGTCCTCGTCTGTGTCGATGTTCTCCAGCAATGGCCGGCGGGCGTTGGCGAGGCTGATGACGAGCTGGGCCACCCACAGCAAAGGCACAATCTGGAATTGGCGCTTGGGCAGCAGCAGTACCCCGGCCCCGGCCCCCAGACTGAAACCCTCCGCCCGGTTGATGGTGCCGCGCACGGCGCGGTTATAGGTGTCGGCCAGTTCCAGCAACACTTGGATCTGCTCCAGATGGTCTTCCATCAACACCACTTGCGCGGCGTCGCTGGCGACGGTGGTGCCGCCGCGGAAGGAGATGGAGACATTGGCCTGGAGCAAGGCCACTGCGTCGTTGATGCCGTCGCCGACGAAGCAGACCCGTCGGCCTTGTGCCTGCAATTCCTCGACTTTCCGGGCTTTTTGCTCCGGCATCGTGTTGGCGAAATAGCCGTCCATGCCCAGCTCGGCGGCCAGTTTGGCGGTTGGGGCCTCCTGGTCGCCGGACAGGATGTACAGCGCATGGCCCCGGCTTTTCAGCCAGTCCACCACCGCCTTCGCCTCCGGGCGCAGCGCCGCCGATAGCTCGATGCCGCCGACCGCCACCCCGTCCAGTGCGACGAACACCAACGCGTGGCCTTGCGCTTGGGCGGCGCCCAGCGTCGTGCGCAGGGACTCCGGCAGCGCGATACCTTCCGCCTCCAAAAAGCGCTGGCTGCCGACCCGCACCACGCAGCCTTCCAGTTTGACCGTGAGGCCCGCGCCGAGCGTGTAATGGGTCTCGTCGATGCGCGGCACCGCCAGCCCCCGCGCCGCCGCTTCTGCCACGATGGCGTGGGCGATGGGGTGGCTTTGGCGATGCTCCGCCGCCGCCGCGATCCGCACCACTTCTTCCTCGCCAAAGCCGGGGACAGCATAGACCCGCACCACTTGCTGGCGCTCCAAGGTCAAGGTGCCGGTCTTGTCAAAAATGAAAGTATCCACAGCATCCAGGCTTTCCAGGGCCAGCCCGTCCTTCACCAGGATGCCGCGCTCGGCAGCGAGGCTGAGGGCGTTCAGCAGCGGCAGCAATCTCAGCGAGACCGTGCCGGCCAGGAAGTTGCAGCCCAGCAAGGCCGTCGCGGTCTGCGGGCCTCGAAGTAGCCAGCCGACCGCGCCGGCGGCCAGCATCGGCGTCAGCGTATATTCCACGCCCTTGAAATAGTCGGCCAAGCGCAGTTCCTGGCGATCCACCGTGCGGTTGAGAATCGCGCCGATGCGGGCGGCGGCGGTCTCCTGCCCGGCCTTCTCGACGCGCACCCAGACGCGCCCACCTAGCACCACGGTGGCGGCCAGCACCGCGTCGCCCACCGCCTTCTCCACCGGCTGCGACTCGCCGGTTAGCCGGTGCTGGTCCAACGTGGCCGTGCCCTGCACCACCACGCCATCGACCGGAACAGCCTGGCCCGCGTCCAACACGAGAATGTCGCCGACGCGCAGTTGCTCGAACGGGATCTGCATCTCGACGCCCTCGACGATGACCCACACTTGCGAGGGCTGCTCGCCGAACAGGTGGCTCAACGAATGGCGAGTGACGATGCGGGTCAACATCTGAACCTTCGAACCCAGGGTCGTGACCAACATGCCGCTGATACCCGCCCAGTAAGTGCCGCTGAACCACTGCGCCACCGAGTACCCGGTCATCAGATGCAAGATGCTCAACCGCCGCTCCTCGACGGCGATGCGGTAAACCTCCTTGACCGCAGGCCAAGTCGTGTACAGGCCGAAGGCCATGATCAGCGGCGTGGTGCTGAATCCCGTCAGCGCCTCCGCGCCGATCAAGCCGAGCGCGGCTACCGCGCTAACCAAGCTGCGGTTTAAGTCCTTCTCCAACTCGCCAAGCGGCCTCAGGCCACATTGGGTCAGCGTCCGCATGTGCTGGTCGCGCAGGCTGCTTGCCAACCAAGGGTCGAGGCGGGTTTGGATGAATGCCTGGTACCGGTCGTCCAGCTCAGCGAGGCGGGTGCCAGACGCCTCCTGCTTCCCCGGGCGCAGCGCAGCCTGCGGCGGGTCGGGCGGCAATTCAGGCATGTCCAAATAATCGATCAGCGGGGTCGGCCGACGGCGCACCAGCGCCAGCGCAACGGCGGCGGTGCCGCCCATCGCCAACCCAGGGAAAATGAGCATGCGTGTCTCCTTGGTGTGATGTAAATGAGTGAGGGCAGGAAGTTCGGGGCGGGGCTTTCTGGGGATTTAAGAAGCATTGAGCATGACGCTCGAAATTGATGCCGTATCAGGGGGCAAACCGTGGCTGTAAACCACTCTAAGGCACGGCCGTGGGCCAAGTCAAGCAAGTCTATGAATCGAAAGTACGCTAAGGTTTTTCGATTTTGATCCGCGCCTTTAAAGCCGCTCCCAGCTAGGCAAGATGGCCGGGCAGGCTGCGGTTAGGATTTCGCCGCAGCCTTCCGGCCCAGCAGCTTTTCGCCGTCCGGGCGCAAGGCACCGTTGGGATCGACATGCCGGTAAAGGGTTTGGTGGGTGATGTCCAGCTCACGGCACAATTCGCCGACCTTCGTCTCCGGCTGGCCCATCGCCGCCATGGCCAGCCTCAGCTTGGCCGGGGTCATCTTGTGAGGCCGCCCGCCGTTGCGGCCCCGGGCGCGGGCGGCGGCGAGGCCGGCCTTGGTGCGCTCGACGATCAAATCCCGCTCGAACCCCGCCAGCGCCGCGAAGATGCCGAACACCAGCTTGCCCGCCGCCGAGGCGGCGGCGACAGCCAGCCGGTGTGGCAGCGGCGAGCGGCCGATGGCGGCGGTCGCGCACAGGTCGGCGGCGGCGGTGTCAGGATGGGCGCGTAGATAATCACGGTAGCGTACGGCCAGATCCAGCAACGCTGGCTCGGAATGGGCGCTGAGGAACAGCGGCTGCGGGTGGTCTGCCGCCTCGATCCGGCGGGCCGCAGGCGCGGGGGCTTCGGCGATGACGACATGGGCGTTGGTGCCGCTGAAGCCGAAGCTGCTGACCCCGGCGATGCGCGGCCGCGCGCCTCTAGGCCAAGGCCGCGCCGCTTGCACGACGCGCAAACGCTTGGCGTCCCAGGGAAAACGCGGCGTGGGCTGGGCGCAGTGCAAATGCGGCGGCAGGGTTTCGTGTTGCAGGGCGAGGACGAGCTTGATGACGCCGGCGGCGGCTTCCAGATGGCCGACGTTGGTTTTCACCGAACCCAGCCACAGCGGCTCTGACAGTGCGCGGGCCGGGCTGAACACCTGCTCCATGGCGCCGAGTTCGATGGGGTCGCCCAGGCTGGTGCCGGTGCCGTGCGCCTCGATGTAGTCCACCTCGGCGGGGCTTAAGCCGGCGTCGGCCAAAGCTTGCCGGATCACCTGTTCCTGCGCCGGGCCGCTGGGGATGGTCGGCCCGCCGCTGGCGCCGTCCTGGTTGACCGCCGAACCGCGCACCAAGGCCAAAATGCGGTCGCCCGCCGCCTGCGCGTCGGACAGCCGTTTCAGCGCCAAGACGCCACAGCCCTCGCCTCGGACATAGCCGTCAGCGCTGGCGTCGAAGGTTTTGCAGCGCCCGTCCGGGGCAAGCATCTTCGCCTTGCAGAAATTCACGCTGAGGGCCGGTTCCAGCATCAGGTTGACGCCGCCGGTCAGCGCCAAATCGCATTCGCGGCGGCGCAGGCTGGCGGCGGCGAGGTGCAGCGTGACCAGCGAGGACGAGCAGGCGGTGTCCACCACGAAGCTCGGCCCGGACAGCCCCAGGCAGTAGGACAGCCGCCCGGCCGCCATGCCCAGCGAAGATCCAGTGCCGGCGTAGGCGTCGATGCGCTCTAAACAGGGCGTGGTGAGCAGGCGTTGCGAATAATCTGGGCTGATGATGCCGATAAACACGCCGGTGGCGCTGCCATACAGCGAAGCGGCGGGGATGCTGGCGTGTTCCAGCGCTTCCCTGGCGACTTCCAACAGCAAGCGCTGCTGCGGGTCCATGGAGGCGGCCTCACGCGGGGCGATGCCGAAGAATTGCGCGTCGAACCGCTCCACGCCATCCAAGAAGCCGCCGACCCGCGTGTACATCTTGCCGGGGGCCTCCGGGTCGGGGTCATAGTGCGCCGCGCCGTCCCAGCGCCCCGGCGGCACCTCGCCGATGGCGTCGCGCCCTTCCGCCAGCAACGCCCAGAACGCCTGCGGCGTGTCCGCCCCGCCGGGAAACCGGCAACCTAGGCCTACAATGGCAATAGGCTCGCTTTTCTCGGTTTCCAGCGCCTGAAGTTTGGCCTGCAATTCCTCGATTTTCAGCAGCGAGCCGTTGATAAGGTCGCGCGGGTTCGTTCCGTTTCCGCTGGTCGCCATGGGCTTAACGCATTGCCTCAAAAAAGCCGCGCCGCCGCGGCCAAGCGCGGCAATGGGAACAACAGGGGAAACCCAGGCCGGACGATCCGCATCGCGCTCAACCCGCCAAGGCCAGCAGCTTGGTGGCCAGCAGGTCTTCCAATTCGTCTTGGGACATCTGCTCCAAATCCGCTGCCCGGCTGTCGGCGGGGGCTTGGGATTCGGCGGGCGCGGCCGGGTCAGAGGCCAAATCAGGGACGGCGGCGCACAAATGCCCGGCCAAAGCGTCCAGCGTCGGATAATCAAACAGCAAGGTCGCAGGCAGCGGGCAGGCCAGCGCGGCGGTGAGCCGGTTTTTCAGTTCCACCGCCGTCAGCGAATCCAGCCCCAAGTCGAACAGGCGTTGGCGCGGGGCGATGCGATGCCCGCCGCCGGCGCCGAGCACCCGGCGGATTTCCTCGGCCAACAAGGATTCCAGCACGGCGCGCCGCCGCGTCGGTGGGGTGTGTCCGAGTTGTTCCAGCCACAGGGCTGGCCCCGGCGCTGGGGCGGCAATC